>JBGPEF010000229.1:0-8384 GCA_041482675.1 Tepidisphaeraceae bacterium
CCGCAGGATATTTCATCGGAGGATTAACCCTAGGCGCAAACGACAGTTCGCCTCCAAGCTGACCTTTTGTTTCCAGACAAGGAGGTCTGCCATGGAAGGCGAACTGTTCCGCGCACTTTACGTCATCGTGCTCCAGGAAGCCAAGCTCCGTTCTCGTCCAAAATGCGTTTGTTTCTCCGATGGTATCATCGTGCTGGTTTTTTTCTGGGCTGTCCTGCACGATCGGCCGATCTGCTGGGCGTGCCGGGATATCAACTGGCCCAAGGAATGGGCATGGCTTGGTCTGCCCAGCGCTGCGACCATGAGTCGCCGGCTCAAAACCTTTTCCTGCTGCATGCTGATCGCGGCGTTGTATCACCGACTGCGGGCCAGGGAGCAGTTGCTTTGCTGCTGTCGGCGGATCGACAGCAAGCCGCTGGTGGTGGGAGGGTTCTCCAAGGACCGCGATGCCCGACGGGGGTATGCAACTGGAGGCCTGGCGCGGGGTTACAAGCTGGGCGCCGCCTGGGGACGCGCGGCGGTGCCCGACACGCTGATCATGGCTCCGCTGAACGTCTCTGACCAACAGTGCGCCATCAAACTGATCGATCATCTGGCCGAGCAAAACGCCGCTGGCTATCTGCTGGCTGATTCCCCTCACGACACGAATCCGACGCATCAGCACGCCGCCGACAATGGTTTTCAGTTGCTCGCTCCACGCAAACTGCCGGGAAGCGGCCTGGGACACTGTCCGCATTCCCCGGCGCGCCTGCGTAGCATTGAAATGCTCGAAGGCCAAGACAGTTTCGGCCGGGAGCTGTACGCCTTGCGTGGGCAGATCGAGCGTCGCTTCGGGCGGTTGTGCAGCTTCGGCGGGGGACTCCAACCTCTGCCCAGTTGGGTGCGGCGACCGCGGCGAGTCACCCGCTGGGTCATCGCCAAGCTGATCATTGGCGGCATTCTTGATCTTCAAAGTCATGGACTTGCGGCATAGATGCAATATCCTGCGGAGTACCGGGAGAGGGTAAATGCGCCGCATCAGAAGCACGGATCCTCACCGGCCCGTCGGGAGTTGGTCTCTTAGGAAGGTGCAGGCGTTTTCGAGGATTTTCAGGGGGAGTTTTTGCTTATAGATGGGGTAGGTTTCGTGGCCGGGACGGAAGTAGAAGACGAGGCCCTGGCCGACTTTCCAGAGGCAGGCGGAGCGGAAGTGTTCGCCGGAGTCCCATTTTTCTTCGAAGATGACGGTGTCGGGGGTGGGGACGTGGAAGGGCTCGTCGTACATTTCGGTTTGGGGGATGTCGAAGGATGCGGGGAGGCCGTGTGCGATGACGTGGCCGGGGATGAGGGTGCGGACGTGAGATGGCTTGCCGTCAGCGCGATAGGCGGGGAAGACGCAGGCGGGAAAGGTGATGATGAGGTTGGTGCCGTTGAGCTTGGAGGAGGGAGTGAGGGGATCGGTGCGCTTGGGGACGGTGTAGGGTTTGGGGGTGATGTAGGTGATATTCAGCTCGCCGCGTTTTTCGGGGATGATTTCGCTCAGGGCATCCTGGGTGGTGCGCTCGTTCATGGCGAGCATGAAGGGCTTGGACCAGTGGGCGGAGTGGAGGGAGATGAGGGCGAGGCGGCCGGATTTGACGCGATCGAGGATTTTCTTTGCGAGCTCGTCTTTCACATCTTTGTGACGGAGGTGGCCCCACCAGATGAGGATGTCGGTGTCGTTGAGAAGTTCGTCGGGGAGACCCTGTTCCTTGTCGTCCATTTTTACGGAGGTGACTTTGAAGCCGTTGAGTTCCTTGAGGTAGTCGGCGATGGCGTTGCCGAGGAAGTTGTCGTAGGCGGGTTTTTGCTGGGGTTGTTGTTCATCCCAGACGACGACGCGGATGGGGTGGAGGATGGCGGTTTGGCGGAATTGGGCTGATGTTGTTGTCGGGGTGGAGAAGAGAAGAACAAGGAGGAGGGTGATGATGCGCTTCATGGTGGTTTTATTCTAAGCGGCGGGGGAGGTTGTTGAAATTGAGTGGGGGAAGTTAATTGAAGATTTGGGAGATGGGAGGGAAGTATGGTTTTATCGTTCAGAAGAGGAATGCGCGGACGCATGGGGGCGAGTACGCCCCCCTGCAACCCCCGGAAATCCGGTTTAATTAACGTCACCTGCGGTGACTGACTGGAGGCAGTACAGAATGGCCAGTGGTGGCGCTCATTGAGGCACTGGCGGCTCTTGGGCGGCTTGGGCCGCGTGGCTTTCTTTCATCGCGTTGATGTAGTTCTCGAAGCCAAAGCGGGCGCGGTGGGAGTCGGAGTTCATGATCATTTTGCAGATGGCTTCGAATTTGTCGGGGTATCGTTCCTGAAGAAGTGATGCGGCTTGCACCGCGACATGAGCGCTATAGTCCTTGAGCTTTGCGGCAATTGCGGCGGGGTCGGCTTTGGTTTCTTCCAAGATTTGTTTTGCGTAATCAAAGGCACTGTCAAACCGACCGTTGTCGTCAGCATCGATAAATACCGCGCCACTGGATCCCAGGACGTAAGAGGTGAATTTGGAGGAAGTGGGCTGATAGGGTTTGGCGGTTTGCCAGTAGGGCTCAGCGATGCCCGGGCCGGTGGCGAGGGCGACGAGATGGAGGTCGTGTTTGGGTTTGGGGAGGGTGAAGTGGGTTTGCCATTGGCGGCCGGGGGAGGGGGGGAATTCGGCGGATTTGATTTCGAGGCCGTTGGCGAAGAGGGTGAGATGCGAGGGGCGGGACCAGGGGGGTGATTGGACGGTGATGTCGATTTCGAGGGGGCCGGTAGCGGGGACGAGATCGCCGGGATGGAATTTGTTGTTGATGGTGAGGTCGGTGAGGAGGCCGTAGCTGATGAGGACTTTGCCGGCGAGGAAATTTTTGCGGGCCTGGTCGATGTTGATGTGGCCGGGGTCGGAGTCGTCGCAGCGGATGTAGGTGCGGGCCTGGCCGACGATGTAGCGGGAGACGTCGTGGGAGTCGGAAGCGCCGACGGGGGTGAGTTTTTGGCCGCGGTTGAGGAGGCCGAACCAGTCGTTGTAGAGGCGCATGGGGTCGGACATGATTGCGCCGGAGTTGATGACTTCCATGGCGTTGGCGGGGAGTTTTCGGCCGTCGAGGCGCTGGCCGGTGAGGGCGAGGAAACGGGAGGGATCGTGGGGGCGGAAGCCGCCGTGGATGTCGCGGGCGTGGTTGAGGATGATGATGGGGTCGGCGCTGGCGATTTCGGCGATGCTGGTGGCGAGGGTGTCCCAGTTGGCAGCGCGGAAGTTGATCAATTTTGAGTTGGGGGCGATGGGGAAGATGTTGAAGTGGCCCTGGGCGGCGGTGGTGACTTCGTTGCCGATGACGGAGGTGAAATATTTGTCGACGCCGAGTTTTTTGGCGGATTCGGTGTAGTCGATTTGCAAATTGTGATCGGTGGCGATGGCCAGCTCGATGTTTTCGCCGGCGAGGGTGATCATGCGCTCTTCAAGGGTGGCGTCGCCGTGGCGGGAGTAGGTGAGGGTGTGGATGTGGGTGTCGCAACTGACGTAGCCGGGGGTTTGGACGGTGCGGGAGATTTTGAGATTTTTCTCGATCGTCTCGCCGGGTTTTAGATCGATTTGGGCGGAGTCGAGGGAGTATTCGAAGCCGCGGCCGGCGTAGAGGGTGTATTGGCCGGCGGGGAGGGGGATGTGTGCTTTTCCATCGCCGGTGTAAACGACGCCGGGGCGGGCGGCGATGGCTGCGCCGACGGCCGGGCCGATGCCGGCGAGGCTGCCATTGGCATCGACGATGGTGATGCGGGAGGGCGTGGGTGAGTTGGTGGCGGTGTCGATGACTTGGACGTCGAGGCTGGATTCGGAGAGGACGTTTTTGGAGGAAGTGGGGAGGATGGCGATGTCGCCGATTTCGATGTCATCGGAGGCGAGGGCAGCGCCGCCGTCGCAGGAGATTTTGAGCTCGTTGTCGCCGTCGCGCAATGCGCCTTGCGGAAGTGGGAGATAAATGACGGTGTCTTTTTCATCGGCGAGGAGAAGGCCGATTTTTTTATCGTTGAGGCGCAGGGACCAGGCTTGCTTCACATCGCGTTGGCGGAGGCGGAGGGTGTGGGGGACACTGTTTTTGGAAGACCTGAAGTAAATGGTGAGCTCTTTGCCTTCGGCGTTGGATGGGAAGTCATCCCACTCGCGCTCGGCGCCGGAGCGCAGATGATGCATGTTGGGATCCATGACCTGCTGCGCGGCGCAGCAGGTGCCCAATAACATCGCAGCGGCGAAAGTGATTTTGGTTGCGCTCATTGGTGCCAGTGTTATATCACGCCCGGTAAACGTGCGCGCTTCTTATGCAAGACTGGGGAGTTGCGCGGGGGGTGCCCAAATAGTGAGTGTAAGTTATGCGCCAGCAGTGGGTTTTGAGCGGCTTTGGGCCTGCTGATAGAGCCCGGCACAGTGCTTGCGTAGATGCTGAGTGGGCATGGGCGGCTTCCATGGATGGAAGGCCGCGGAACGAGGCGGGGCTGGCCGGCGCTGCATTCAATTAACCAAGAAAGACAAATCATATGAGACACGGATATTTGATCGATATGGATGGCGTTTTGTATCGCGGGAGCGAGATGATTCCGGGGGCGGACGAGTTTGTGCGCGAGCTGCTGGTGCGGGATATTCCGTTTCGGTTTTTGACGAACAATTCGCAGCGGACGCGGCGTGATATCGTGGCCAAGCTGGGGCCGATGGGGATCGAGGTGGAGGAGGAGCATGTTTACACGTGCGCGATGGCGACGGCCGCTTATCTGGAGTGGCAGAAGCCGGGAGGGACGGCGTTTGTGATTGGGGAGGGTGGGTTGCTCAATGCGCTGCATGCGCATGGGTATGCGATTGTGGATAATGATCCGGATTATGTGGTCGTCGGTGAGGGGCGGACGTTTAATCTGGAATTGGTGGAGGCGGCGGTGCGGATGATTCTGCGGGGGGCGAAACTGGTGGCGACGAACCTGGATCCGAATTGTCCGACGAAGGATGGATTGCGGCCGGGATGCGGGGCGATGGTGGCGATGCTGGAGACGGCGGCGGGGGTGAAGGCATTTTCGGTGGGCAAGCCGAGCCCATTTATGATGAGGGCAGCGCGGAAGGATCTGGCGCTGTCCACGGACGAGACGACGATGATCGGGGATACGATGGATACGGATATCCTGGGGGGTGTGCAACTGGGATTTCATACGGTGCTGGTGCTCAGCGGCGGGACGAGAAGCGAGGATCTGTCGCGATATGCGTATTCGGCGGAGCTGGTGGTGGATTCGATTGCGGATTTGCACCGGCTGCTGGCGGAGCGGAGATGGGAGCTGTGGTGGAATTTGAGAAATCCGGCAGCGCGGGGGCGGGTCAGGACCGGCGCGGGGCGGGAGGCGGCGGCTTAGCGGGCGGGGTATGATCTGCGCTCATGATGAGAGCGGGATATTGGGTGGCGGTGGTTTTGGCAGCGCTGGTGGCGCGGGCTGAGGGTGCGCTGCCGGCGACGCGGCCGACTACGCGGCCGACTACGCGGCTGACGCTTCGGTCGACAACGAAGCCGGCGACGCAGAATGTTCCGGCAAAACCCACCGCGCACACGATCAAGGAGATCGAAGGTTGGAAAGTTCATGTCGATGATCGATTGCTTTCGGGGGTGGATAAAGAGCTTGGTGAGCGGGCGCTGCGGCTGCTGGGGGAGCATCTGAAGCGAGTGGAGTCGGTGGTGCCGGCGGAAAAACTCCAGAGGATGAAAGAGGTGCCGATCTGGCTGGATCGGACGCATGGGGCGCTGAAGTCGGCGCAATATCATCCGAGCAGGGCGTGGCTGTGGGGCAATGGATATGACCAGGCGTTGGCGAGGTGCGTGCATATTCCGGATGCGGCCGGTTTTGTGTCGCCGAGGTTGCAGCATGATCAGCCGTGGATGGTTTTGCACGAGCTGGCGCACGCGTATCACGACCAGGTGCTGGGGTTTGAGGAGCCGCGGATCAAGGCGGCGTGGAAGAAGTTTGTGGAGAGCGGGAAATATGAATCGGTCAAGCACATCAGCGGGGAAATGGTGCGGCATTATGGGCTGACGGATCAGAAGGAGTTTTTTGCGGAGATGAGCGAGGCGTATTTTGGGATGAATGATTTTTTTCCGTTCAACCGGGAGGAGCTGGGGCGGGAGGAGCCGGAGTTGCTGAAGTTGATGGAGGAGATTTGGGGGAAAGTGGTGGAAAAATGAGCTAATGGCGGCGGATGCTGGTAAGAATGACATCCTGGATTGCCGATTCTCCATATGGAGTATATAATCTCTCCATAAGGAGAACATGGGATGCTCAAAAACCGGACATTTGATTTCAGGAAGCCGGGGGACAGTGTGGGGGTGCGTTATAAGAGCCAGCTGGAGGCGGCGAAGATCGTGGGGAGCGGGCTTCCGTTTCGCGCGGTGGGACGATTTGCGAAGAGTTCGGGAATGACCCTGGAGCAGATCAAGCAGGCGGCTCGAATCAGTGAAGGGTCTTTTGCGCGTCGAAAGGAGTCGGGGCGATTGTCGCGGGAGGAGTCGGAGCGATTGCTGCGGCTGAGCCGGCTCTTCGAGAAGGCGGCGTCGCTGTTTGATGGAGATCAGGATGGGGCGCGGCAGTGGCTGGAGACGTCCATTCCCGCCTTGGGGGATCAGCGGCCGCTGGATCTGGCGCAGAGCGAGCCGGGGGCGCGCGAGGTGGAAGATCTTATCGGGCGGATCGGTCACGGAGTGATCTCGTGAGGATGGTGGCGCACCGGATCGCGAAAAAGGAATTCGCGAGCACGATCTGGTCGGGGATCGGCGCGCGAGAATTTGGCGGGCGATGGAATTCGAAGGGCGTGGCGGTTGCGTATGCATCTGAAAACCGGTCGCTGGCGGCGATGGAACAGTTGGTGCATCTGGTGCCGCCGCGGGTGCTGCGGGGTTACGTCATTTCGAGCATCGAATTTGAAGATTCGCAGGTTCAGCGGCTGAATATCAAGAATCTTCCCGTTGGGTGGGATCGGGCGGTGCCGCCGGCGGCGCTGCGGAACTTGGGAGATGATTGGGTGGCGCGGGGGGATTCTGTCGCGCTGGCGGTGCCCAGCGCGATCATTCGGGGGGAATGGAATTATTTATTCAATCCAGCCCACGTCGAGTTTGATGCGCTTGTGAAGTCGGCGCCGGTTCAATTCATCTTTGATAAACGGCTGCGCTGATCGGCTGGCCGGCGATGTTGGCAGAGAAGGTTGGTGATATGATTCGGAGATGCATGGTGGCTCGGATGGCAGGCAGACGTGCGCGCTCCTTTTGATCCTGGGCTTCTCTATGGTTGGCATGGGCGCATGTCAGGCGCCTGGAGGAGAATCTGGAGCGCGCAAGTCGAAACGGGATTCATCTTCCGCGCTGGCTGAGGGGCAGACGATTGAAGTGAGGCATGGCGCGGTGGTTTCTGTTTCGGGGGCGGCGTCGCGGGTTGGGAGGGATGTGCTGGTTCGCGGGGGGAATGCGGTGGATGCGGCGGTGGCGACGGTGTTTGCGCTGGCGGTGACATTTCCGGAGGCGGGAAATATCGGGGGAGGGGGGTTCATGGTGATTTATCCGGGAGGCGGGGGTGCGCCGGTTGTGGTGGATTATCGCGAGACCGCGCCGGCGGCGGCGGGGGCGGACACGTTCGCGAAGGGGAATCGGACTCAATATAGATTGGTCGGCGTTCCGGGGACGGTTGCGGGATTGGCGCTGGCGCATGAGCGTTTTGGGAAATTGCCGTGGAAGGATCTGGTGCTGCCGGCGGTGGGGCTGGCGAAGGATGGGTTTGAGCTGAATAAGGAAGTTGCTGAGGCGATCAATGAATATGTCGCCAAGCCGGGGGATGAGGCGAATGAGATGAGGAGGGTGCTTGGGAAATCCGGCGGCGGGACGTGGGCGGCGGGGGAGAGGCTGGTTCAGCCGCAGTTGGCGGAGACGCTGGGGCGAATCGCCACGGAGGGGCCGAGTGCTTTTTATCAGGGGTCGATTGCGGATGCGATTGTTGAGTCACTGGATGAGGGATTGATCAGTCGCGCGGATTTGGCTGGTTATCAGGCGAAGTTGCGGGAGCCGGTTCATGGGATGTTTCGCGGTTTTGATGTTTATGCCCCCCCGCCGCCGAGTTCGGGGGGGATCTGTGTGATTGAAATGCTCAACATGCTGGAGCATCTGAAGCTTCGCGAGAATGAGCGGTGGTCGGCCAAGGCGATTCATCTGATGATCGAGACGATGCGGCGGGGATTTGTGGATAGGGCGAAGTATCTTGGGGATGCGGATTTTGTGAGTGTGCCGGAACGGTTGATCGAGAAAAAGTATGCGGCGGAATTGGCGGCGCAGATCGATCCATTGCGGGCGACACCCAGCGAGGATTTGGCGAGCGACATCAAG
>JBGPEF010000230.1:0-8384 GCA_041482675.1 Tepidisphaeraceae bacterium
CAATCTGCAACTGATTGCTCACGACTTCGGCTATTTCCGGCGAGTCGCCCGTCAGCATGACCGTGCGAATATTCAGCCGCTTAATTGCTTGCACCGCCTCAGCAGCTTCGGGCCGCACTACGTCGGCGACGCCGATTGCGCCAAGTACGCGGCCGCCGCGAGCGACGAAAGTTTGCGCGCGGGGATTGGACCCAATCGCGAGGTCGGATACGTCGAGGTTCCGTTCTTGAAACAGGCTCCAATTACCCACCACGATTTGATCGCCGTTGAGGGAACAGACAATGCCCCTGCCCGGCGTGTACTGAAACCCTTGCGGTTCAACGGCGGGCAGCGACAACTCCGCCGCCTTTTCAAGAATCGCTTTGGCAAGCGGATGTTCGGAGCGGCGTTCGGCAATCGCCGCCGCTTCCACAACGTCCCTGTGAGTCGCGCCCTTCGCGGGACGCACATAAGTGACGCGGGGCGTGCCCACCGTGAGCGTACCCGTCTTGTCGAACACTATGGTGTCCACCGTGCCGAGTGCTTCAAGGTAGACGCCGCCTTTGATGATCGCCCCGGTGCGGGCCGCGCGTCCGATTGCCCCAAGAATCGCCAGCGGCGTCCCGGCGGCAATGCCGCAAGCCCCGGCCACGATGATGACTGAAATGGTGGATGTAGCGTTGCGCGTAATGATGAACGTCAGGATTGCACAACCGATTGCGAAGTAGACCAGATAGCCGGCCAGTCGGTCAGCGGTTTTCTGGATCGGGGCGCGCAGTTTGTCAGCGTTTTCTACGGCTTCGATGATCTTGCCAAAGGCCGTGTCCTTGCCGATGCCGGTGACGCGAACCTCCAGCGCACCGGATTGGTTGATCGTCCCTGCGTAGACTTCCGCCCCTTCGGTTTTCTCGGCAGGCATCGACTCGCCCGTGATGGTCGATTGATCTACCGCAGAGCTGCCGCCGACTACCACGCCGTCAACGGGGACGCGACTACCGGGCTTCACCAACACAACGTCGCCGATCTTCAATTCATTAGCACTGATTTGTTGCGTGCCGCCCGCCCGCCTCACCGTTGCTTCGCGGGGGAGCAAGTCGAGCAGGTGTTTGATCGCTTTGCGGCCGCGGCCCACCGTCAACCCTTCCAGCACTTCCGCAATGAGCACGAAAAAGATGATGACCAGCACGGTGACGAACTGCCCGATGACCAGCGCCGCGACAAGGGCAATGGTCATCGACAATTCCATCGTCATCCGCCGTTGCAGCAGGTTTTCAAGCGCTTCTTTGTAGATCGGCCAACCGCCGATGAGCGTCGCGGCAATGCCGATGATGCTCACCTTTGGAAACGGCTCCCACACACGGAACCACACGAGCAGGATGCAGACGCCTACGAACGCGATGCGCGCCAAATCCGTCCACTCCATCGGGTGCTCGTGTTCGTCGTGATCGTGATGGTTGTCTTGGTTTGCCATTGGCCATCCTATTTCAAGTAGCTTTTGAGTACGTCAATCAATTCTTCCGCCGCCTCGGTTTGCTCGCGTGTGGGACGATGGTGGGGGTCAATGACGTGCTCGCGAATGTGCCCCTCAATGACTTCGGACATCAGGCCGCTGATCGCCCCACGACACGACGCGATGAGTTGCAAGACGGCTGAACAATCGTGTTCGCCGTCTACGGCTTTTTCCAACGCTTCAACCTGCCCCTTGATCCGCCGAATGCGGGTCAACAGTTTTTGCTTGTCGCGTGTCGTGTGTGCCATTCCAGTACGATACTATACCCCCCTAGACTATTCTGCAAGGGCTGCCGACTGGTAAGTTTACGGCGCGGCGATTCGCCTGTACAATCGTGCCCTCATGCGAATGCAGACCATTGCCAGGCCCCGGTACACCATTCATGTTCTCTAAAATTCTTATCGCAAATCGCGGTGAAATTGCCCTGCGGATTATCCGCGCCTGTCGGGAGATGGGGATTCAGGTGGCGGTGGTCTATTCGACGGCCGATCGGGATGCGGCCTATTTGAAACTGGCCGATCAGTCGATTTGCATCGGGGATGCGCCGCCGGGGGAAAGCTATTTGAATATTCCGCACATCATTTCGGCGGCGGAGGTGGCGGATGTGCAGGCGATTCATCCGGGGTATGGATTTTTGGCGGAGAATGCGCACTTTGCGGAGGTTTGTCGCTCGTGCAAGATTGAGTTCATCGGGCCGCCGGTGAAGGCGATGGCGGCGGTGGGGGACAAAGTGGCGTGCAAGCGGCTGGCCAAGAAGGCGAAGGTACCGACGGTGCCGGGGAGCGAGGGGGCGGTGGAGGATGAGAAGCAGGCGCTGAATGTGGCCAATGACATCGGGTATCCGGTGATCATCAAGGCGGCGGCGGGAGGCGGGGGACGGGGGATGAGAGTGGCGCATAATGAGGTGTCGCTGCGAGCGGGGATCAAGCAGGCGCAGGCGGAGGCGGAAAACGCGTTTAAGGATTCGACGGTTTACATCGAGAAATATATCGAGCGGGGAAGGCACGTTGAGGTGCAGATACTGGGGGACAACCAGGGAAATATCGTTCACCTTTGGGAGCGAGATTGCTCGCTTCAGAGGCGGCACCAGAAACTGGTGGAGGAGTCACCTTCGCCGCTGCTGCGGAAGGATGTGAGGGAGGCGCTTTGCAATTCGGCCGTGCGGCTGGCCAAGGCGGCGGGATATGCGAACGCGGGAACGGTGGAATTCCTGGTCGATAAGGATCAGAACTATTACATCCTGGAAGTGAACGCGCGGATTCAGGTGGAGCATCCGGTGACTGAGATGGTGACGGGGATTGACCTGATCAAAGAGCAGATTCGGATCGCGGCGGGGTATCCGCTGAGCGTGCGGCAGAAGGACATCGGACAGGTGGGGCACGCGATTGAATGCCGTATCAACGCGGAGGATCCGATGCGGAATTTCACGCCGTCGCCGGGACTGATCACAGAATTCAGAGCGCCGGGCGGGCCGGGCGTTCGATTGGATTCACATGCTTATGCGGGGTACCGGATTCCGCCGAATTATGACTCGATGATCGGAAAGCTGATCGTGCACCGGCCGACGCGGGCGGAGGCGATCGCGACGATGCGAAGGGCGCTGAGCGAATTTCATATCGCGCCGGTGCGGACGACGATCCCGCTGCATTTGCAGATCATGGAGAACAAGAATTTTATTTCGGGGGAAGTGGATACGGGGTTTGTGGAAAGAGTTTTGCTTGGAAAGTAAGCTTGGGCTCGTATGAGTAATAATTTGAAAGGCAACGCCGTGATCGGTCAGTCGGGTGGGCCGACGGCGGTGATTAATCAGTCGCTGGTGGGTGTGATCCGGGAGGCGAAGAAGGCGGGGCATATTCTGGATTTGCTGGGGGCTCGGCACGGGGTGCGGGGGATCATCAATCAGGATTTTTTGCAGCTCGAGAAGTATCCGGATGAATTGCTGGAGCGGATTGCCCAGACGCCGGCGGCGGCGCTGGGATCGACGCGGGACAAGCCGGACCAGGCGTATTGCGAGAAGATTTTCCAGTCGTTCGCCAGGAACAATGTCCGCTATTTCTTTTACATCGGGGGGAATGATTCGGCCGACACGGCGCGGATCGTCAATGAGCTGGCGCGGGCAAATTCATACGAGCTGCGGACGTTTCATATTCCCAAGACGATCGATAACGACCTGCGGGTACACGATCACACGCCGGGGTTTGGATCGGCGGCCAAATTCGTGGCAACGGCGATGATGGGGGATGATTTTGACAATCGCTCGCTGCCGGGGATCAAGGTGGATGTGATCATGGGGAGGCACGCGGGCTATCTGACGGCGGCGGCCGGATTGGCGCGGCGGTTTCCCGAGGATGGGCCGCATCTGATCTATGTGCCGGAGGCGCCGCTCTCCGAGGAAAAATTTCTGGCGGATGTGGACCGGGTTTACACGAAGCAGAGGCGGTGTTTGATTGCGGTGAGCGAGGGGATTGGTACACCGGATGGGAAAACGTGGGCGGAGAAGATGTCAGAGAATTTGGAGCGGGATGGGCATGGGAACATTCAATTGTCCGGCACAGGCGCGCTGGGGGATTATCTGGCGGAATTGATCAAGGCGAAGTTGTCGGGGAAATTGCGGATTCGCGCCGATACGTTTGGATATCTGCAAAGGAGTTTTGCGGGCTCGGTGAGCGAGATCGACGCGCGCGAGGCGCGGATGGTGGGGGAAATGGCCGTGAAATACAGCACCGATGAGAAGAATATCGAGGGGAGCGTGGCCATGCGGCGCGTGGGGTCGGGGGGTTATCAGATTGAGACATTCCTGACGCCGCTGGCTTCGGTGGCGAAAGAGACGAAGCATATGAGCCCGGAATTTATTGCGGATGGGAATAATATTACCAAGGCGTTTGAGGAGTATGCGCGGCCGCTGGTGGGGAGGTTGCCGGTGGTGGGGACGTTTGATGAATTCAGGGTGTGAGAATTCAGAGTCCAGAATTGAGAACTAGCGGCGGCCGTAACCCATCTTTTCCCGCAGATACTCATAGCTACGCCTCCTCAGTTCAGCGTCAGGGTCGTCTTCATCGTCTGGCGTGTTTTCAATGACACCCTTGGCAACGCCGACGATTCCCAAGCCGATTACTTTGCCCGTGCCCACGGTGGCTTTGGCCACTTCTTTGCTGAACTGGGTCGGGCGGCGGCTGAAGCTGGACCAGACGATGGAATGGCCGGGCGGAACTTCGACGGGAAAACTGTTGTTCACGGCGAAGGCGTAGACAGTGCCGGAGTCGTTGGTAGAGAAGCCGACGTGATCGCCTTGCTTGAGGAAATTCTGGGAACCGTCGATGCCGTAGATTTTCTTGCCTTTAGAGTTGAGAACTTTTACAGCGTAGACGGCGGTTTCGGGGACGGGTTGGGTTGTGGCCGGCGCGCCGGGGGAATAATTGGCGATGCGGTGCTGGACGACTTTGACGCAGCCGGGCAGGAAGATCGCGATCAGCAGGAACACCATTGCACGGGAAGTGGTCATGGAGGCTCCTTTGGCAAGTATTAGATCATACTGCTGAGCTTTGTCGAGCCAGGCCTGCGGCGTGTTACAGGGTCCCCTTGGTGCTGGGAATCGAGGGGTTGCGGGGATCGGTGCACACGGCCTGGCGCAGGGCTTTGGCGGTGGCTTTGAAGATGGCTTCGCTGATGTGGTGATTGTTTTCGCCGTAGGGGACGGTGACGTGGAGGTTCATCTTCGCGGTGTTGGCCAGGGCTTTGAAAAATTCGCGGACCAGCTCGACGTCGAAGGTGCCGATGGTCGGGCCTTTGAAATCGACGTTGAAGACGAAGGCCGCGCGGCCGGAGATGTCGATGGCAACCTGCGCCAGCGATTCATCCATGGGGACGATCGCCCAGCCGTAGCGGTTGATGCTTTTTTTGTCGCCCAGGGCTTTTTCCAGCGCCTGGCCGAGGACGATGCCGACATCTTCAACCGTGTGGTGGAAATCGACATCCAGATCGCCTTCAGCATGGACGGCCAGGTCGATGAGGCTGTGGCGGGAGAGGAGCTCGAGCATGTGGTTGAAGAAGCCGACGCCGGTTTCCAGATCGGAGATTCCCGTGCCGTCGAGATTCAAAGCGACCTGGACTTTGGTCTCGCGCGTCTGACGGGAGAGGTCGGCGGTGCGGTCCATTTTTTTGTCGGGCTTTTTCACGAGTTTTTTTGCCAGGTTTTTTCTACCCGGATTTCAGGCGACGGCGGCCGGCTCGAGTGACTTGATGCCGGCGAGGAGGGCGTTGTTTTCATCGGCGGTGCCCACGGTTATGCGAATCTTATCGGTTAGGCCGGGGCGATCGAAATAGCGGACGAGAATTCCCTGGTCCTTAAGGCCCTGATAAGCGGCCTTGCCGTTGCCGTCGGGGGCATGGACGAGAATGAAATTGGCCTGGCTGGGGATGACCTTCCAGCCCATGGAATTGAGTTCCTTGGTGAGGCGGGAGCGTTCTTCGCGGACGTAGTCCCAGGTCTGGCGGGCATAGGCCTGGTCGGTGATGGCGGCGGCGGCGGCGCAGACGGAGATGGCGTCGCAGTTGTAGCTGTCCTTGACCTTCATCATCTCGGAGATG
Source organism: Tepidisphaeraceae bacterium (assembly GCA_041482675.1). Classification (GTDB taxonomy): domain Bacteria; phylum Planctomycetota; class Phycisphaerae; order Tepidisphaerales; family Tepidisphaeraceae; genus JBGPEF01. Next base: position 6,077 of record JBGPEF010000230.1, read on the forward strand.
ACCTGGGGCTGGGCGACGGCGTAGCCGAAGCGCAGGCCGGCCAATGAATAGGCCTTGCTCAGGGTGCGGCAGATGAGGATGTTGGGGTGATCCTTGACCAGGGAGAGGCAGGAGTCGTCGGCGAAATCGACGTACGCTTCGTCAATGAGAAGCAGGCCGGAGAATTTGCGGGAGAGGTCGCGGATTTTATTTGGAGGGATGAAGGTGGCGGTGGGGGCGTTGGGATTGCAGAGGAAAATCGCTTTGGGATTGGACGCCAGGAGCGCTTCAGTGGGAAGAGAGTAATCCCTGTCCCACGGCACCGTCGTGTGCGGGATTTCGACAAGGTCGGCGAGGATCGGATAGAGAGAATAGGTCGGGTCCGGGAAGGCGAGCAGGTCGCCTGCGCCCAGAAAAGTGCGAATGGCGATGGCGAGTATTTCATCGGAGCCGTTGCCGGCAATAATCCAATCGCGCTCGATGCCGAGCACCTTGGCGGCGGCAGTTCGGAAGAGATCGGCGGTGGGATTGGGATAGCGCCTCAGCAACTCCGGCTCAATCGACGCAATCGCCTGCAACACTTTCGGACTGGGCGGAAACGGATTCTCGTTGGTGTTGAGTTTGACAACCCGCTCACCAATGGAGGGTTGCTCGCCGGGTGTATAGCCGGACATCGCGCGGATATTGGCGCGGACGAACTGTGGAGCCATGGTGGAGATTATACAGCGGGAAAGTGATGTTGGGAGTTATTTCTGCTCGCGGATGCGCACACTCGCGGCGTGCGCGTCCAGACCTTCGGCATTCGCCATCGCGATAATCGCATTCGCGTCCGCCGAGAGACCTTGAGGAAGATATCGCACGACGCTGGAGCGCTTGAGGAATTCGTAGACGCTGATGCCGGAGGAAAATCTCGCCGTCGTGTTGGTGGGGAGACAGTGGCTCGGCCCGGCGACGTAATCGCCGGCGGCAACGGGGGAATAGGGCCCGAGGAAAATTGCCCCCGCGTGCTGAAGTTTGGGGAGGACTTTGGATTCATCCTTCACCTGGATATTCACGTGCTCGGCGGCGAATTTGTTGGCGAGGATGATCAGATTGTCCATGGAAGGATCAACGATGATGGCGCTGGAATCGTTCAGTGCCTTTTCGATCGCGGGACGGCGGGTGAGGGACGCGAGTTGGCCTGTGATCTCGCTCGAAACGGCGGCAGCGAGGTCTTCGGAGGTCGTGAGGAGGAAACACGAGCCCGGATCGTGCTCGGCCTGGGCCAGCAGGTCGGCGGCGATGAATTTTGGATTGCCGGATTCATCGGCGAGGATGAGGATTTCGCTGGGGCCGAGGTAGCCGTCGATTCCGACAGCGCCGGCCAGCAGTCGTTTGGCGAGCTGGACGTACGTGTTGCCGGGGCCGACGATTTTATCGACGCGGGGGATAGTGGCTGTGCCGAAGGCCATGGCGGCGATGGCGGCCGCGCCGCCGGCGCGGAAAACGTTTTTCAGATTCAATTCATGGGCGGCGGCGAGGACCAGATCGGAGCGGCCATGTTTGCTGGGGGGAGTGCAGACGATGATGTTGCCGACGCCGGCCACCTGGGCGGGGACGGCCAGCATGATGAGGCTGGAGGGATAAGAGGCTTTTCCGCCGGGAAAATAGAGGCCGGCGGAATCGAGAGGGGTGAAGCGGAGGGAGAGATCGACGCCGGTCCGATTTAATGGCGGCGGGGATTTGGGGAGGATGTGCGATTGGTATTCGCGGACCTGGGAGATGGAGCGGCGGATGGCATTTAGTTGATCCGCGGAGACGCGCTTGGCGGCGGCCGACATTTCTTCGGGGGTGACGCGAATTTGATTGCCGGTGAAGTTGGGGTCGTCGAATTGGCGGGAGATGGAGACGATGGCGTCGTCGCCTTTGGTAGCGACATCGTTGAGGATTTTTTGGACGGAGGCAGAGGCGCTTGCGAGGGGGCCGCGAGAGAGGGAAAGATCCTCCGGGTTGAGGCGGAGGTTGTTAAACAGCGTCAAGATTCGCTGCTGGTCTTTCTGATCGGAGATTTGGAGGATGGGGATCATTGTGGGAAATATTAGGGGCGCAGGATGGTGGGGCAAGCCCCGTGCTACTCATCCCCCAGCATTCCCTGCTCGCGCATTTTGGCTTTGAGCCTGGCGATTTTGTCGGGGTCGAGATCGGGTTTGGGTTTCTTTGGGGGGATTTGCGGCTTCTTGAGAAATTCGGGGGGAGTGCCGGGCGGAGGTTGATCGCCGGGAGGCGGGGTTGGCGAGGGTTTGGATTTGGGAATTGAGCCAAAGCCGCGGACGGGTTCGTGCAGCGGCAC
>JBGPEF010000231.1:0-8356 GCA_041482675.1 Tepidisphaeraceae bacterium
ATCCTCGCCATCGAGAGCAACTACGACCCCCAGATGCAGCTCGACAGCTCGCGGCCGTGGTTTCTGAAGAATCGCATCATGGGCGGCGCGGGGCATCTGTCGAATCGACAGGCCTTCGACGCCGTCGTGCGCATTCTCAACCGCGCGGAAAAGCGCGGCCGGTTGCCGCAGCACATCGTGCTGCTGCACCGCAGCCTTGAGTGCAACTGCCCGAAGCTGGTCCGCAAATTCTTCGCTCGTGATGCGCGCATCGCCCAGCGCCTGACATTGGCCGAGCAGTTTGAGCGGACCTCCTGGCTGCGCAGCTCGGAGAGCCCAAACCGCATCGGGCAGCAGCTTTCGCTGGCGTGGGGATAAAGTGTGTAGACTCAGAACAAGCGGTGGCCGATGATAGGGGTGAGGAGGTCCGATATGTGCAGAACAACTCGTCTGATGTGCCTTGGACTTTTGCTGGGCGGCTGCTCGCGGCAGACGCCGGTTGCGCCGCAGGCACAGTTGAAGGCCGCGCCTCCAGTGATCTGTCGTCTGGTCAGCCGCGATCAGACCATCACCATCAGCAAGGGCGCAGGCGGTCCGGTCTATTCAGTTCAGACGGCCGCGGGAAAGACGTTGCTCAGCTATGCCACGCTCGGTGAGCTGCGTGATCGTCATCCCGATCTGGCCCGCCAGCTCGATTCGGCGATCGTGGCCGACGGGCCGAACCTGTCGCAGCGCTAACGATGCCCCCACCAAACGAAAGAAGACGGCCAAGTGCCGTCTTCAGCTCTTTGACAAGTTGAGTTGATTTACCGACGCCGGGCCCGTACGCCGGCACTGAGGAGCAGCATGCCCATCAGGCCAAGTCCGCCCCAGATCGCGGCCGGCGCGGGAACGGCGGCCACGCCGCCTTCGTTGCCGGTGGTGTAAGAGAGCTTGCCGACGCCCACGAAACCAATGCCGTCGTGGAAGGTGACCTTAGTGAACTTCTGCCCCGGATCGGCCACCAGCGAGTTGGTGCCGTAGTTGAGCGAGGGGTTCAGGCCGTGAAGCTGGAAGACCTTGGTCCCGCCGTTCTCATCGAAGGCGGTGGCATAGAAATCGACGCTCCAGAGCGTGACCCAGTCGAACGTCACTGAAGTGGCGTGATGGGTGGAGTCGAAGGAGACGGAGAAGACGTTGTCGGCCGCGGTGGTACGGGTGAGGAGGCCCCAGGAATCGGAAGAGCCGTTGGCCGTGAAACGGTTGTCGTTGGCGACGTAGGTTTCGTCGTTGTCGAAAGTGATGCCCAGATTGGAGAATGATTGGCCGTCGAGTTTGGTGAGGGAAGGTTTGCCCAGCTCGTTGAACTCTATGGTCGCGCCGACCCCCACAGACGGCATCAGTGCCGCCGCGGAAAGTGCGACCATCCCTCCCAAGAACCAGGTCTTCATGCCTCAACCCTTCCAACAGACTCTTGGTACAGAGCCCGCAGGTAAAACTACCAGTGTCTCATAATATCAGGAGCAAGCGGGCGATGCAAACTGTTTCATAGTTTTCTAATTGTTCATAATTGGTTATTATTTAGCTACTTACGTTCGACAGCCTGAGTTGACAAAGGGGAATTATTAGTTGAGAATGAGTCTCAACATGAAAACTCCCCCTATATGGCTGCTCATGGCCCTGTTGATTCCGCCCGCCGTCGTCATCGCCGACCCTCGGCCATTCACGCTTACCTACGATGCGTATCCGATCGGAAAAGGGGCGCTGGAGTACGAGCAGTGGATCACCTTCAACGCACACAAAGACTCCGATCACGGCTTCCAAGAGTTTCAATTTCTGCACGAGCTGGAGTATGGCATTTCCGACAACTTTGACGTTGGCCTCTACTTCCTGAGGTGGAACTACGAGGATTCCAACTCGGCCAGCGGCACCCAATACGACGGGGCAGCGCTGGAACTCATCTACACCATCTTCAACCCGGCCAAGGATGAGTGGGGGTTGGCGCTGTATGGCGAGATCGGCGTGGCCGACGATGAGCTGTCATTCGAGCAGAAAGTGCTCGTGCAGAAGGACGTGGGCAAGTGGATCTTCGCCTACAACTTCATCCTTGAAACCGAGATCAAAGGCGTCTTTGACAGCAACAAAGACAATGAGGTCGAAGGCGTCATCGGGCATGCGCTCGGGATCACCAAGGCGGTGGCGCGGACGTGGTTCGTGGGGGGAGAGGTACTGGTCGAGTCCAAGTTTGCGGACTGGAGCAATTATGGATCGACCACGGCATACGCGGGCCCAACGGTCAGTTATCAGGGAGGAGATCACTGGTGGGTGACGGCGACGCCGGCGTATCGGATCAGTGATGAGAAGGATGAGGCGGATTGGAAGGTCAGACTTATCGCCGGCTGGGAGTTTTGAGAGACGTTGGCTGAAGCGGATGGTGGGCAGTGCCCACTCTACGCGGCTTCTTTGCGGCTGGCGGCCTGGTGGAGCAGTTCGGGGATGTAGTCGATGCAGCGGAAGACTTCTTCCTTGAGCGCGACCATGGCGTTGAGGGTTTCGTTGAAGACGCCCAGGCGGGTCAACTCCTCGACATGGGCGGCGTGATCGCGCAGGTCATCAGCGCCCAGATATTCGGCCGCGCCCCGCAGCGCGGAGATCAACTGGATGGCGCCTTCCTTATCCCGGCCGTTGAGACACTGGATGATGCGCTTGACGGTCTCATCGCTCTGGTCCTGGAATTTGTAGAGGATCCGCTCGAGGTAGGAGAGATCGCCCATGCACTTCTCGATCACCACTTCCAGCTTCATCGGTCCTGGAGGAGGCGGCTCCTTGGCCTGGAGGCTGGGGTCCTGCTCCTGTTCGTAAGGAGTGGCCGAGTTGGAGGCGGGCGGCGCGGGGGAGGACATGGCCTGATCGATGGCATCGTGAAGCTGGGCCGGGCGGAGCGGCTTGGCGATGCAAACGCTGAATCCCCCATCCTTGAGCATCATGTCGTTCACCATCGCGGTGGATGAGCGCAGGAGGATCATGGGGATTCGGCGGAATGATGGAATGGCCCGGATGGTGCGGCCCAATTCGATTCCATCCATGCCGGGCATCTCGTAGTCGATGACGGCGACGTCGAACGGCCGGTTGGCCACGACTCCGTCGAGCAGGAGCTTGAGCGCCTCCGAGCCGCCGGGAGCGGTCTGGACGGACATTTTCCAGCCGCTCAATTGTTCCTTCATCACGGTGAGGTTGGTGGCGTTGTCATCGACGACCAGGACGCGCATTCCCTCGGTTCCGCGGATCATCGGGCCGTCGCTGTCGTGGGAGCTGTGCACGTGCTGCCTGCGCATCCGCGCGGTGAACCAGAAAGTCGATCCCTGGCCGGGCTGGCTTTCCATGCCCAGTGTGCCGCCCATGGCGGTGATGAGTTGCTGGGCGATGGCCAGGCCGTGGCCGGACTGGCTCCAGGATGAGGCCGGATCGGAAAGCTGCTTATAGAGTTTTTCGAGCTGATCCTGGGGGATGCCGCGGCCGGAGTCCTTGACGGCGCAGCGCACGGTGACTTCAGAATCGGTTTGCTCGCTGGCGGTCACCTGAACACTGACCTCGCCGCGGTCGGTGAACTTGATGGCGTTGCTGACGAGGTTGTGGAGGACCTGGTCGAAGCGCTGGGGGTCGCCGATGACGGAGTTGGGGACATCGGGGTTGACGCTGTAGGCAAACTCGAGGCCTTTTTTGGCGGCGTCGGGGGAAAGGGTATCGACCATGGCCTCGACGATCCTGCCGAGGTCGAATTCCTTGGCGACGCGCGAGGCTTCGGGCTGGGCCTCGGCCTGCGCTGGGGCGGTGGAGTGCTCGAGCAATCGCGTCAGCAGCCGCACAGTGGTTTCGGCAGCGCCGTGGAGGGTTTCCACGTAGTGCCGCTGCGGGCCGCTGAGAGGGGTCTCTTCCAGTTTCTCGACGCTGGTAATCAGTTGCTGCAACGGCTCGTGCAACTGGCCGGTGAGCCGGACCACCACATCGGCGGACGGGCCTGTGGGCTGGGGCGGCGGAGGCGGAGTCGGCTCGGCCTGGGGCGCGGCCTGTTTGCGGCCGGTGATGTCGCGGAAACAAACGATGATCTGCGAGGGGCCCTCGCCGCGGACGACGGTGATGGCCATTTCCACGGGAAATTCGCCGGTGCCGGGTCGGTGGCAGCGGGTTTCGATGCGTGAGACGCCGGTTTCGTGGCCGCTGAGGTGTCGGGCGATGAGCTGGCTGTGGCCTTCGCGATGTTGATCGGGAACGATGGCTTCATAGACGACCTGGCCGCGAAGGTCGAGGAGGGATCGGCCGAGCATGGCCTGTGCGGCGGGATTGGCATCGACGATTCGTCCCTCAAAGTCGGCGACGATGACGCCATCGACGGCGCACTGCTTGAGGGCGTCGAGTTCCCTGGTTCGCGTGGAGAGGAGGCGGTTGCGCTCGATGAGATCTTTGGAGGCCTGGTCGTAGGAGTTGATCAGGTGTTTCTGCTCGGCCTCGGATGCTTCGTAGGCCTCGTCAACGGAGTTGATAAAGTTTCGCAGATGTGCGGGCACAGAATCCACCGGGCCGAAGAACCGGTTGAGCTGGCGCAGGAGCATGCGATGCATGGAAACTCTCTCCGCGATGGTGCGATTTCCTGAACGCGAGGAATCAGCACACTGCTGTGAAATTTTATCGGTGTGAAATAACCCCTGCTTTAGGGGCGGTAGCGACTATTACTGGGCGGGAAGCGTGTGGGGTGGGGTTGAGTTTGCGGGGTGTATGGCGCTGATTTATCGGGCGGCGATATTGCACGGCGATATTGCACGGGGGCATGGAAACATACAATACGCGCCATGAGCGATTTCATCCTGGAACAGGCCAGCCACGGTTTTCTGCGGCAGCACAAATGGGAGGTGGCGGTGCTGCCGTTTGGCGCGACCGAGCCGCACAACTATCACATGCCTTATGGGACGGACACGTTTCAGGTTGAGGAGATTGGCCGGCGGGCGTGTGAGCAGGCCTATAAGAAGGGGGCGAAGGTTTTGCTGCTTCCGGCGGTGCCGTTTGGGGTGAATACGAATCATCTTCAGATCAAAGGCGGGCTGGCGCTGAGCGTGACGCCGACGACGCTGTTGAAAATCCTTGCCGATCTGGTCGATTCGCTGGAGCGGCAGGGGGTGAAGAAGCTGGTGCTGCTCAATGGGCATGGGGGTAATGAGCTTAAGCCGCTGATGCGCGAGTTGCACCATCGCACGAAATTGTTCCTTTGCCTGTGCGACTGGTATCGCATGGTTTCCGATCAGCTCAAAGGGATTTTCAAGAACAGCGGCGAGCATGCGGATGAGATGGAGACGAGCATGGGGTTGGCGTTTTTCCCGCAGCTCATGAAAATGGACACGGCCGGCAGCGGAGCGACGAAGCAGACGAAATTGGATGCGATCAACAAGGGATGGGTGTCGATCACGCGGCCGTGGCATCTGGCGACGGAGGATACGGGGATCGGCGATCCTTCGGCGGCGACGGCCGAGAAGGGGCAGCGGCTGATGGAGATCGCGGCGTCGCGGCTGGGGGAGTTTCTGCATCAACTGGCAATAACGCCGGTGGATGAGCGTTTTCCGTATTAATTGCTCACGGGCAAGATGCCCGTGCTACGGGAGAGATATGTCTGAGTTGAATCGACGTGAATTTGTGGCAGCGGCGGCGGCCGCGTGTGCTTTCTGCATCGCCTGCCCGGAAAATATTCTGGCGGCGACGGCCAAGGGGCCGGTGGATGCGGGGGATGTGGGCGCATTTGCGAAAGATGGGGTGTATGACTCGCTGGCGCAGAGCCAGGGATTTTTTCTGATCTCGAGCAAGGGGAAACTTTACGCCACCAGCAGCACCTGCACGCACAAATCGAATCAGGTGTCGATCGATTCGAAAAATGCGGGGCAATTGAAATGCGAGAAGCACGGGTCGCTCTTCAGTCTCGATGGGCGGGTGGTCAAGCCGCCGGCGAAGCGGTCGCTGCCGCGATACGCGATCAAGCTGGATGCGAAGAAGCACGTCATCGTTGATCCGACGAAGCGGTTTGAGGAAAAGGACTGGCAGGACCCGGCCAGCTTCGTGAAGCTCGGCTGAATTCCCGCAAAAAATGATAATTTAAGCCGAGTAACTGATTATTAAACGGCTGAGTCACCACATATTGTGGGTTGGCTTGCACTTCGACCACCACTTCTAGTGCGGGACCTCCCAAATACGCGGCCTGTTTAATGTTGAGTAAATTGATCCGTCACCTCATCAATTGACCCTCCCCTGGGCACGCCGTTATACCTAACAATAGTCGAACATAGGCGGATTTTATGCGGATGATTGCCTCGCATCGCGGCCAGCTTCAAATCCTCAATTCACAAGAGGTTGTATCCGCAAAAACATGGGGGTTTACCACCACTCTGGCGGCACTGGATGATGTGGCGGGGCCAAAAGCGTTTTCGCGCGGGGCGGTGCATGAAATTCTTTGCGAAAACCGCCAGGCTCCGCCGCTGTTTTTCGCCACGCTCCTGGCCCGCGCGGCCGGGGGAGATCGGGCCATCGTCTGGAGCGATCCGGAGCATCGGCTTTATCCTCCCGCCATCGCGGCCGCGGGGATTTCGCTGGATCGGCTCCTGTTGCTGCGGCCGAAGAATGAGGCGGATGAATTGTGGGCGCTGACGGAATGTTTGCGATGTTGCGGGGTGGGGGTGGCGCTGGCTTGTCCGAAACATCTTTCAACCATCGAGGCCCGCCGGCTTCAGCTCGCGGCCGAGCGCGGGGGAGGAATTGGCCTGTTGCTTCGGCCCATGTCGGCGGCCGCGACTCCGTATGCGGCGGCGACGCGCTGGCTGGTCGGGTCGATGCCGGGGGAACGTACTGTGCAAAAGTGGAAAGTGCAGTTAATCCACGGTCATGGAGGACAGGTTGGCAAGACGGTCATCCTGGAGGCCTGCCGTGCGACAAATTCTGTGCGCGCAGTTGAGACAGTGGGCGATCGACCGGTTTCGGCGCAAAAAACGGCGTGATGTCGCTGCATCTGTCAGTTGTCCGTCGTCAGTTGTCCGTGGCAATGCAATCAACGGACAACGGACCACTGACAACGGACATCCCCTGGTCCTGGTCAAGAATGTCGCCACGCGGCAGGTGATCATGGCCGCCTCGCGCGAGGCGCAATCGCGCGGGATTTGCTGCGAGATGACATTGGCGGAAGCGTGCGCGCTGTGTCCAAATCTGGAGCATGGGGAATATCAACCTCTTGAAGATCGCAAAGGACTGGTGCGCCTGGGGCGATGGATGATGCGCTTCAGTCCCATCGTGGCGCTGGATCAGAACTCCGGATGTACATCCGGAGCTTCAGAAACCTCTGATGCGCTGGCGGCCATTTTCATGGATGTCACCGGCTGCGAACGGCTCTATGGCGGGCTGACATCATTAATGGAGCAGCTTGCCGAAGCGTTAAAAAGACTCCGCTTCCATGCCAGCCTCGCCATTGCTCCAACGCCCGGCGCGGCATTCGCCATCGCACTGGCCGGCAGGCATGGAATCATCATCCGGCCCGAAAATTTATCCCACGCCCTCGCTGGTCTTCCGCCCGACTTCCTGCGAATCGAGCCGGCCATCGCCGAAATGCTGCATCACCTGGGCATTGGCACCATTGGGCAGCTTATGCAGCTTCCGCGGGAATCGCTGCCGGCGCGGTTTGGCGGAAATCTGCTGATGAGACTCGATCAGGCGCTGGGCCGGATTGAGGAGCCGCTGGTGCCGCTGAATTGTGAATGTCCGATCGAGTCGGGCATCGATTTTGAAGGCCCGATCGATGGTCTGGAAACCATCTGGAGCGCTTTTGCCGAAATGCTCAAGGCGATCATCCAGCAGCTCACCGCGCGCGGGTGCGGGGCGCGAAAAATGGAGATCGAATTTCTGCGGCCTTATGCGCCGGTGATCAGCAAGACGATTCTGCTGGCCCGGCCGTCGCGGGATGGGAAGAATTTGTTCAATCTGATTCGCTGCGCGATGGAGACGCTGGAAGAAGAGGCACGAAGGCATGGAGACACGAAGGCACGACGCGGGGGGAACAAATGGAGAGACAGAAGTCAGTTGGCACATCTGGCCGCTTGCGAAGAGATGACCAGCGACGGATTCATTGGACTGCGGGTGCGGGTTCCGCTTTTCGAGCGGCTTACTCATGAACAGGTTGCGTTGATGGAACATGAGGAGCAGGCGGCGCAGGCGGAATTTGATCAGCTCATCGAGAGACTGTGTCTGCGTCTGGGGGATGAATCGGTGGTACGGCCTTGTCTGGTGGAGTCGCACATTCCGGAAAAGGCCTACATCTGCGTTGCAGCAACAAGCCAAGAGAAGCACGGGCATTCCCGGCGCGCCGGGAATGCCC
>JBGPEF010000232.1:0-8354 GCA_041482675.1 Tepidisphaeraceae bacterium
AGGAAGGGGAAAAGGCGGAGGGTTCATTGAGTGCGCATCACAAGGGTGGTGAAGCGGTGGGACAATCAAGATTCCCCCGGCCGAGATTGCAGGATTGGCTCGGAAATCGTAGATTGACGTCGTCACGTCGTGCGATTCAAGGGCGAAGGAGGTTGAAATGGTCTGGCGAGGGCGATTTTGGGCGACGGTTCTTTTGTGTACATTTAGGCTGGCGGTTGCAACTCATGGAGAGGTCCCAAGTTTTCGGGGACTTGGTTTTCTCGACCTCAATGGACCGCGCAGTGAAGCACTGGGAATTTCGGCGGACGGATCGATTGTCGCGGGGTTCAGCAAATATGGTTCGAGCTTCCAGGGTTTCCGGTGGACTACGGGATCAGGAATGGAAGGACTGGGCTGGCTTGACAGCCCTGAGCCGTACAGTGACGCCGTTGGGATATCTGGGGACGGAAGCACGATTGTTGGTGAGGGTCGCTACGGCGCCAACATGGTGGCGATCAGATGGCGAAGGGAAACTGGCGTTGAACCCGTGGCGTTTCCGCTGGGGGGAATATCAAGCGACACAATGGCGGCTTCCGCGGATGGGTCATTCGTTACCGGCTTCAGGGACCTCGCCAATGGCGAGCGTGAGGGGTTTCGGTGGTCTGAGGCGAGCGGTTTGCGCTTGTTTGGACACCTTCCAGCGACTAATTGGGAGCAGCCTAACGCGATATCGGGGGATGGCTCAATCGTGGTAGGTACGGTGAATGGCAATGACGCATTTTACTGGGACCAGACCGGCGGGATGCGATCGTTCAGGGATCTCTCGCCGGGCGCGTTCAGGGCCCGCTCGGCATGGGCCATGACTGCGGATGCTAAATGGGTTGTTGGGATTGGAAACGAGCTTGGCGAGATAGCAACTGACCAGGCGTTTAGATGGTCAATGGCGAGCGGATTCGAGGGACTTGGAAGAGCGGAAGATGGGACGATTATGCATCGGGCGATGGCAGTGTCGGCGGACGGCTCCATAATCGTTGGCGACAACTATACGACTCAAGAGGCGTTCATCTGGCGTGAAGGACACGGAGCACAACGACTGAAGGACTACCTCGAAGACCTCGGGCTGTCGCTGGACGGATGGTCACTTACTTTTGCAACCGGCGTGTCGGCGGACGGAAGGACCATCGTTGGGGCGGGGTTTAATCCCGCCGGTCAGAAGGAAGCATGGATCGCGGTGGTGCCGGAACCGGGGAGTTTGCTGGTGATGTCTGTTGCGTGCTTGATGGTTGGCAGGATTAGAAGAGGCGCGGGGTTTCGGACTTCTTAGCGCGGGCTTTGGGGGCTTGTTTGAAGGAGCGGATGTCCTGGGCGGCGGGCATGTCGATTTTTTTGGCCGTTCAGGAGGTCTTCGATGGAGAGGATTTGGAGGCGGGGGTGTTTGGTGGCGGAGACGGATTTGGTTTGGAAGAAGCCGGCTTCGGCGGCTTCTTTGCGCATGGCGGGGGTGGCGGGTTCGAGGGTAATGAAGACGCCGATGGCCGCTTCTTCGGGTTCGAGGAGGCCGCGGAGGTAAAGAAACGCGCACGAGTCCTGCAATAAAGCTTTCACGCGTGGCGCTCTACCGATACCGAATCCCCAGGCGGTCGGCTTCGAGTGGAGTTAGACCCATTGCCACGGTCACGTTAGAGCCGCCGCCCCGGCCTTGCACCTGCTCGTAGGCATCCATGATGACTTCTGAACGCTCGATCGAGCCGAGAGGCGCCCAGTCGTCCCACACGACATACAGATGCACTGGCTGCCCTTGGCCGGCACTTTCCTCAATAATGATTGGCTGCTGTGCGCCCGGAGCGGGTTGTCGCCACTCGTCGACGAGTCGATTCAACAGCGCTTGCGCGGATGGTGACGGTCCGGACCTTACGAGTCTTTTGACTGGCATAGCTCAACTCCACAAACGGATGCGTGTGTCACGCAACCAAGTCACGTCATCATACACCAACTGCACCTCCGCGGCCTGCACCGTCCAATCGCGGTAGCGCAAGTCCACCGACCAGATGGAATAGAGGCGTCGGGTTCGTCGCAGGAGTTCCCAATCGAGTTCATCGGGTAGCGGCGATCCCGCCTCGCGTCGCTTGCCGCGCAGGTACAGTGTCCAGAAAAGCAAACTGTGGTAGGCTTCGCGATCCACCAGCGGGTAACGCAGATTCATCCACGCCCGAATGGGTCCGAAGAACCCGCCAGCCGGATCGGCCGGTCTGGCGTGATCGTTCCGGAAGCAGGCATGTTTAAGAATCATTTCCGCGGTATATCCGAGGATATAAATGCCTCCAATGCGGTGATCTTGTGTGAGTAACTGACAGCCATCCCAGTAACGGCACTCAGCCGCCAATTCAAAATCGGCCACTGTTTCCGGCGTCGTGTCGAGTTGCCGTCGCAACATCGGCTACTGCTCCTCTTTATTGGTCAATCGCCTGGCGGCTCAGGTGTCCGAGTTGCGGCTTGATGTGCCAGGTCCAGGTGTCTTCGAAGGCTTTTATCTGGGCGTGGGCCTGGGTGCCGTCTTTTTCGGCGAAGAGGACGTTGTAGTCGGCGTTGGAGTTGAAGGGAGGGTCGAGGTAGATCAGGTCGATGGATTCATCTTCGATGTAGCGGCGGAGGATGTCGAGGTTGTCGCCGTAGTAGAGGGTGTTGGGAGGGTCGGGTTTGCGGGTGAGGGACATGAGTCGATGCTAATGGTGGGTGCAGCGTGGGGCAAGGAGAGACGTGCGGGTGACAGCGAGATCGCGCAAGGCGTCCGGCACAGCCGGACCCACGGGATGAAGCACAGGCTACAGTGGCCGACCAGCGCGGCGGGGCGGCGCGATTAGCGGGCTGAATCATCGCTGGGCCGGAGACGAGGCGGTGAGGATGGCTTTGGGGGTGATTGGGTCATCGAAGCGGCGGCCGTTGATGAAGAGGGTGGGGGTTTTTTTGACGCCGCTGCGGAGGCCGCTTTCGTAGTCGGCGCGGACGCGGAGGCGATGTTTGTCGGCGGTGCGGCTGGATTCGAATTTGTAGATTTCCAGGCCCAGCTTCAGGGCGAGGTGGCTGTAATCGATTTCGCCGAGCTGGCGCTGGTGGCGGAAGAGGGCTTCGTGCATCGGCCAGAATTTGCCCTGATCGGCGGCGGCTTCGGCGGCCTCGGCGGCGGCGCTGGCGTGGGGGTGGATGGAGCTTTGGGGGAAGTGGCGAAAGACGAAGCGCAGGCGATCGCCGAGGGTCTGGCGGACTTCCTTGATGATGGGGAGGGCGTTGAGGCAGGAGGGGCATTCATAGTCGCCGTATTCGAGGATGGTGATGGGCGCGGTGGGGGAGCCGATGGCGTGATCGCGTTCGGTCACGGGGTCGGATAACAGGGTCTGGTCGGTTTTCGATGAGCGATCCATGTGAACCTCGCATTCTCCAGGCGGATCTTAGCGCGGGTGGGGCGAGTCATCCAGAAGGAGGGCAATCGCATGTGACATTTTCGGAATCATTCCAGAAGGCGATTACCCAGAACGTGGAAACAAAACCCTCACCCCGACCCTCTCCCGGAGTACCGGGAGAGGGAGATGGTGGGGCAAGCCCCACCCTACGAGAGGTCTCCCCGAGTACGGGGGAGAGGGGAAGAAGAGGAGTACCGGGAGAGGGAGTAAGCGGAGATATGTGACCCTGTCCAGATTCGGCCGGAGGGTGGGAAGAATGCTGGGGGCGGGAGGGGGACGTACAATAGGGGCATGATAGAAGCTGAAACTGAAACGGAAACAGCACCGGCCAATCCGATTGCCTTTCCCCGACTGGACGCGGCCGACCTGGCGGCACTTGGGCCGTTGGCGGAGCCGTGCGTGTTTGAGGATGGAGAAATTATTTTTCGCGCGGGGGATGCGGAGCTGGATTTGTTCGTGGTGGAAACGGGGGGGATCGAGATCCTGAATCCTTCGGATGAGAATCGGCACGTGGTGACGCACCATGCCGGGCAGTTCGCGGGGGACATTGATTTGCTGACGCGAAGGCCGGTGATCGTGACCGGGGTGGCGCGGGGGCGAACGCAGTTGATGCGTGTGCCGGGGCCGCGGCTGCGAGAGATCCTGACTAAAATTCCGCGGCTGAGTGAGAAGCTGCTGATCGCCTGTCAGGAGCGGCGGCGGTTGCTTACCGAGGCGGGGGTGCTGGGGCTGAAGGTGGTGGGGCCGGGCAAATGTCGGGACACGACGCGGGTGCGGGAGTTTCTGCACAAGAATTTCGTTCCATTTACCTGGTACGACACCGCGTCGGAGCAGGGGCGAAAGCTGATGGAGCAATGGGGATCGCCGAAGAAGTCGCCGGTCATCGAGTGCGGCGGCGGGCAGTTGCTGATTAATCCGGGGCTTCGGGAGCTGGCGCACGCGGCGGGGGTGTGGCGGCATATTCCGGACAAGGAGGTTGACCTGGCGATTGTCGGCGCTGGGCCGGCGGGAATGACGGCCGCGGTTTATGCGGCGTCGGAGGGAGTTTCGACGGTGGTGCTGGACACGCTTGGGCCGGGTGGCCAGGCGGCGGGATCATCGATGATCGAAAACTTCATTGGGTTTCCAAGCGGGTTGTCCGGGGCGGACCTGGCGATGCGAAGTGTGCTCCAGATGCTCAAATTCGGGGCGAAGATGGTGGCGCCGGTGACGGTGGAGCGGATTGAGCCGTGTGGGACGGGTGAGAATTTCCACGTGCTGCACCTGGACTGCGGGACAGCGCTTCGCGCGCGGACGGTGCTGGTGGCGGCGGGGGTGAGGTGGCGGAGGCTGGATGCGGCCGGGATGGAGCGATTTGAATCGGCGGGAATTCACTATGCGTGTACGTCGGTCGAGGCGATTTTGTACGACAAGCAGGATGTGGCGGTGGTGGGGGCGGGAAATTCGGCGGGGCAGGCGGCGATGTTTTTGGCCGACTGCTGCCGGGATCGAACGGTTCATTTGCTGGTGCGAAGGCGGCTGGGGCCGGGGATGTCGGCTTATCTGGTGGGGCGGATCCGCGCGGCGGCGAATGTTCGCGTGCATGAAGGAGCGGAGGTTGCGGCGGTGCATGGGGAGAGGCGATTGGAGGGGATCAGTCTCCGGGCGTTTGATCCGGATCGGGATTCTCCGGGTCGGGATTCTCCCGATCGGGATTCGGCGAAGAAGGATGAGCCGACGGAAACACTGGCGGTTGGGGCCGTATTTGTGTTCATCGGAGCGGAGCCGGGATGCTCGTGGCTGCCGGAGACGGTGGCGCGGGACAAGCTGGGATATATCCTGACCGGGACGGATGCGTTTCGGTCGGGGCGCTGGCCGCTGAAGGATCGGGAGCCGTGTCCGCTGGAAACGACGGTGCCGGGGATTCTGGCGGGGGGTGATATTCGCGCGGGTTCGACCAAGCGGGTGGGGTTTGCGGTGGGGGATGGATCGCTGGCGGTGACGTGCGTGCATAAATTGACGGCGATTCGGAGTTAGGCGGGAGGGTTGGGGGGTAGAAGAAAATATCTGGCGATGTAATTGTTTACCGTCAGCAGGTAGAACAGCTTAGAAATCGGAAGAAAAACCCTCACCCTGCCCTCTCCCGGATTACCGGGATAGGGAAATTCTTTTTGAAAAATAGCGGTCGGGCGGGTGCAAGATATGAGGGGTGTGATATTATCGGAATAGAAGGGCAATTCCGTCATTGCCGTTGGTGACGGTGATATCGGCAGGGCGTTGGGACTGTGGGTATTGGGAAGAGTGAGTTGGCCTTTCCCATCGGCGTGCAGGTTCGCCTCTGGCGGATGCCACACATTCCATCTCCTTCTTGTTCAGGGCGTCTATAGGTCAAAACACTGACACCGCGGGTGTGCGGATGGCGGATTCGCGCACGGGCGGCGAGGGCAACTCTCGGGACAATACATGAAATACTTCAAAGATGCGGGACGAGGGACGAGGGACGAGGGACGAGGGAAAGGCAGGAGGGGGATAATGGGGCGGGCGATTGGGGCGGTGGTGGAGGGGTTGGAAGAGCGGCGGTTGTTGAGTGGGGGGGTGATGACGGCGGATTTGGCGGCGCAGGTTTGGGTGGATGATGTGTGGGAGTTCGCTCCGGGGGGCGACGTTGGCGCGTCGGGGCTGAGCGCGGGGGATACGGTGCAGGAGTCGTCGGGGACGACGCATACCTTCGGGGTTGATGCGTATTCGACGATTCAGGATGGGGTGAATTTCGTCAATAACGGCGGGGTGGTGATTGTTCTGGATGGGATGTACACGGAGCGGGTTGCGGTTAATCGCGGCGTGGCGATCAGGGGGCAGTCGGAGGCGGGGGTGGTGGTTCAGGCCGACGCAGCCGGAGCTGTGGAGGGGCATGATGCGTTTGATATCGATGCGGCGGGCGAGGCGGTGAGCATTGAGCAGGTCACCATCCGGTTTTCGGACTGGGGGATTCGCTCGATTGCGGGCAACGTGAGCGTCAGCCACAGCAGTTTTTCCCAGAATGGCTTTGATGGAACGGCGTATTCGAGCTCGATGACGGCGAGTGATGCGGCGGCGCTTTTCGCAACTCACGCGACGGATGGCGGGGCGATCTGGATTGTCGATTCGACGGGGAATGACATTTCGTTCAACACGATCAACTCCGGCGATCGCGGCATTATTGTCACCCGGCCGGGGCAGACGCACATTCATGACAACACGATCACCAGCAATGCGCGCGGGGGGATTGCGCTGTTCGACGGGAGCAGCAACTTCATCGATAACAATGACATCGAATTCAATCAGGGGGAGGGGCTGCTCATCTCTGGTGGCGTGGGCGTGTCGGCCAGCAGCAATCGTGTCGCGAGCAACGGCAATGCCGGCATCGTCATCCTCAATCCCACCGAGGTCACGGTGAGCGGTGGGCAGGTCAACAACAACAATTCGCGCAGTTTCAGCGGCGACGGGAGCACGAATCAGTGGCCAGCGGCGATCTATGCCGACGGCGCGGGCGCGGCCGGCGGAGCATTTTCACTCCATTTGGACGCCAACTCGCTCACCACCAACGGCAGCGGTGGCAATCTTGAAGGCTCCGTGGCGGTTTATCTGGGGTCTGCGCTGCGCGGCGATGGGACGCTCGTGTCGGGCCACATCATCAGCGGCCACACGATTGGCCTGCGAAGCAGTGTTTCAAATGTTTCCATCAACAACACGTCAATTCTAAAAAGCACAACCGGGATGTTGATTGATGGGGGCGCCCATGTCGCGATGGATAACGACACCTTCGACGGTGGCAACGACTCGTCCGCTAACCAGGTCGATATGCGAATCACGGCCGCGCCAGGCTCGATCAGTTCGCTGACCAACACCAGGTTTCGCGCCAAGATCTCAGGCGGCAAATACATCGTCTCGCTGCGCGCCGGGGAGATTGACGCTACCACCGACAAATTCTTCCTAAATGGACCGCCGGCGGTGAGCCTCGCGGGCTCCTCGATGAGTCTGAGCCAGCTTTTTGCGGCCGAGGACAGGATCAATCATGGGCTGGATGCGGGTTTTGCGGGATTGATTCGCATCAAGGCCGGCAATGTTTATGTCACCAACGCCAGCGGGAGCATTCAGCGGGGAGTGAATGTGGCATCGCCGGGGGATACGGTCAATGTGAAGGCGGGGACGTTCACGGAGCAGGTCAGCATCGACAAGAGCGTGACGGTTTTGGGGGCGGGGGATTCGACGATTTTGGCTGCGCCGGCGGTACTGAACACGCTGTTCACCACGGGCGGCGGCACGGTTGCCAACAAGCCGATTGTTTACATCACGGGCGCGGACGACGCCCGGGTGAAGTCGTTGAAGATTGATGGGCTTGGACATGGGAATGGCAATTTCCGGTTTGAGGGGATCGCGTTTCTCAATGGCGGGGGCGTGGTCGATCATGTGACGATCGCCGGCATTCGTGAAACCCCGCTGAGCAGCGAGCAGCATGGCGTGGCGCTCTACGCAAACAATACGGACGGCGTGGCCCGCTACATCGTCAAGAGCGATGGGCTGATTTATGACTACCAGAAGAACGGAATGGCCTTCAACGGGGCGGGGCTGACGGTCACGGTCACGGGCAATACCGTGATTGGTTCGGGGGCGACGGGGTTGCTGGCGCAGAACGGGATTCAGGTGGGCTTTGGGGCCAGGGGGAACATCAGCAGCAATATCGTCAGTGGCAATGATTACACGGGCACGTCGGCGGCGGGGGCGGGGATTCTGTTGCAGGAGGCGGCGGCGGGGTCGAGTGTTACTGGCAATACGGTTTCGGGGAATGACGTCGGCATTTATGTGATCGATACGGCCGGCAACACGGACATCAGCAATAACGAGGCGACGGGAAGCGACTATGACGGCATCTGGGTTGAGGGGGGAGATGCTACGATC
>JBGPEF010000233.1:0-8352 GCA_041482675.1 Tepidisphaeraceae bacterium
ATCGTGGCCGGGAAGATGGGGTTTTTGCGGTGGGTGATGCAGGTGACGTTGAAGACGGGATACCAGTCGGCCATCGAGTAGAAGCCGGTGTGGTCGCCGAAGGGGCCTTCCATGAGTCTCTCGACCGGGTCGACGTAGCCTTCGACGACGATCTCGGCGTTGGCGGGGACTTCCATGTCGATGGTACGGCACTTGACGACCTCGACGCCGCCGCCGTTGAGGAATCCGGCGAAAAGCAGCTCCTCGATGCCGGGCGGCAGGGGCGCGGTGGCCGCGTAGGGCAGGACCGATTCGCCGCCGAGGACGATGGCCAGGGGCATTTTTTCGCCGCGCTGCTGCCACATGCGGAAATGGCGTGCGCCGTCGTGGTGCATGTGCCAGTGCATGGCGCATTTGCGCGGGCCGAACTGCTGCACGCGATACATGCCGATGTTGCGCGAGCCATCCTCGGGATTGCGGGTGAAGATTCCGCCGAAGGTGATGTATTTGCCGGTGCCGCGCTCGCAGACGCGGGCGGCGGCCGGTTCATCGAAGACCTGGCCGGAGCTGAGATCGCCATCCAGCGGCCAGCACTGGATCAGGGGCAGGCGACTGAGATCGGCGTTCTCGCCTTCGAGAATGACCTGCTGACAGATTCCGTTCTTTACAGTCTTGGGCGGGTAACTGGCCATCTTGATCAGGTCCGGGAGGCGCTTCATCTTCTCCATCAGCGTGGTGGGGATTTCCGGCTTGACCAGTTGCTGGACGCGGCCGGCCAGGGCTTCGAGGTTGTCGGTGCCCAGTGCCTGATTGACGCGCCAATAGGAGCCGAAGGTGTTGATGGCCACGGGCATGGCCGCGCCATCGACATTTTCGAAGAGCAGCGCCTTGCCGCCGAGATTGGCGGCCGGATTCTTGTCGCGCTCCTGATGGCCGTGGGGCGCGGGAGTCTTGCAGACGCGGTCACAGACCTCGGCGATCTCAAGTTTGGGAGAGACCCTGGCCTTGATGCGTGAGAGTTCGCTGGATTTCTCGAGCATCGCGAGATATTCCCCCAGTGTCGCGTATGGCATCGCGTCGGATGTTACGGGCGCGGGCAGGTCATTACAAACAGCGCCGGCACGGCTATGATTTTCAAAATCAACGGAGGTTTTTTCATGTTTGAAAAGGAAATCAAATCGGGAGTGATCCGTAAGGAGATGTCGTTCAACCAGAAGGTGTGGGCGCTGACGTCGCGGATTCCCAAGGGGCAGGTGATTACCTACGCCGACATCGCCCACAAGCTTCGCACCCGCGGCTATCGCGCTGTCGGCAATGCGCTCAATAAAAATCCCTACGCCCCCACCGTTCCCTGCCATCGCGTGGTCGGTTCCGATGGCAAGCTGACCGGCTACGCCGGAGGCCTCGAGAAAAAGCGACGGATGTTGGAGCAGGAGGGCGTGGCCATCACCGAAGGAAAAGTCGCCCGCGAACACCTCGCCAAGGCGGCGGCCCGGCGTAAGACATCAAAGGTTTGATCTAACCGCTCTCCGCCATCGCCTGCTTATGCATGCAGGCACAAGAGCGAATACCGCCAGCATTCCCGATGGCTCCGGGATGATGTTGATGACCAGCGAGAGATTGTCCGCCGAACCATCGTTGACGGTGTTTTCGGCACCCTTTGTAAACGTCAATGTCAGATTGATATCGCGCGTGAACATCGGAACCTCCCCCGATGTGGTCCGCTGAAGCAGCCTTGTTATGTTCTGCCGCTCCGCGGCCGTGACGTTTCCAATAGCCACGCTCCCCAGGCTCCCACCCAGGGCGTCCAGAAACGTCGCGGTAAGCGTCGCCGTATCCGACTGGGTGGTAACACCTCCGAAATAGCCGCTCAAGTCGTAGCGCGCCAAACCCAGATCGATTCCTTCGGAAAGATCCGCCGCGCTGATCTTCTCACGGATCGAATGTGATTCGGGCGATTGTGAAAACAAGTTGCCACCATGAAAGTAATTGGCACCCCCGCCTGGAATTGCCGTGGCAAAACCCGTCTTGTTGTAGAGTTGTGCGGTTGTAGCGGTATTAGTGGTGCTGGTCTCCCAATCCGTGATGACGCGGTCAAAGATTGAGGCGGTCCCGGGGTTCCCTTCCGCGCCGCCATTGGAAATCAGATTGACGCCGGTGCGCAACCTGGCCAGCGCTTGCGGCGTTGCGCTGAATGTGCCCACGACAGCGCGGTGATCCGATGGATATGGCGTGGACACGATGTCCGCCCTGCTGGCCACCTCGCCGACTATTTGCGAATTGGTGGTGGTAACCCCGACGCCGGAGGAGTAGACAAAATCGATTCGATCGTGGACCTCATTCGATCCAGGCATCGGCGTCCAGGTATTGCCGGGGAACGTAACTTCGTTGGGATGAATCTCCCGATAAGAGTCGCGAAAACCGGCGTTGACGGTGGAAAGCGAGGCGGGCCAGGCCACCTTGATCGCGTGCACCCCCGCGGCGGCGGCGGCGCTGGTCCAGTCCAGGTGTGAAGGTTCGTTCATATCCCCGGTGAGAAAGACTGCCCGGCCGGCCGAAATGTACGGCGCGACCTCGGCCAGAACGAGATTGATCTCCGCCCCCCGCGTATTGTTGGCAGAGGTAATGGCCTGCGCCTCGGTGGTGATCAGGTGATCGCGGAGGTCATAGGGTTGATAGGGGTAAGGGGAAAGATGGGCATCGAAGACATAGGCTTCCTTGCCGGGGGCGAGTTGGACGCGGATTCCAGCGCGAAGGGTCTGGGTGATGGGAAAGCGCGAGAGGATGGCATTGTCGACATTGCCCGTTTCGCTACCGAAATCGGTGGAGAAGACGCGGTAGTTCCAGCCCAGGAGAGCGGCGAGGGCGGGGATGCTGCCAAGGGATTCCTGGATGCCCACGACATCAGCGCCGGAGGCTTGGATGACCGCAGCGGTTCTGGAAAGCGGCTGGCCGCCATTGGTGCCGCCCACGAGGATGTTGTAGCTGGCAACCTTCAGAGAATCCTGCGCGAACAGTGAGGAGGAGAAGAGCAGAGCGCCCACGAAAAATGCAATTGCGCGCACCCGGCGCCGGCGACGTGATTTTGGGATTTTCATGAAGACGTGCCCTCGCGAATGGAGAGCAGTATATCAGAGGGGGTCTCAAATTCGAAAGATTGCGCCCATTTTTTTGCCCAGAAATGCATTGGCGCTCAGGATCGTCAGCGTCAGCAGCGCCATCGCCCAAACCCCCAGCGCCGCGGCCACATACATGCCGTCGCCAAGCCGCTGCGAGATATCGAGGATGGCCTTGGTGATAGGGTAATAGTCGGTGCGCTGCGCAAGGATCAGCGAGTCTGAGACTTCCAGCATGGCGAAGGCGAAGGCGAGGAGGCCGCCGGCAATGAGGTTGGCGAAGATGAGGGGGATGGTGATTCTTCTTAGGACTGTGAAGCGGGATGCGCCGAGGTTTGCGGCGGCGAGTTCGAGGTCCTTTGGAGTTTGCTGGAGGCCGGCGACGGCACTGCGCACCACATAGGGGAGGCGGCGGGCGGCGTAGGCGATGACGAGGAGGAAGACGGGATATTTTTGCACGTCGAGCCAGGGGGGTATGCGGTCGCCGAGGATGTGTTTGAAGCTGATGGAGATGGCGAGGTAGCCGAAGGCGAGGACGAGGCCGGGGACGCCGAGGGGGAGCATGGAGAGGGCGTCGATGAGATTTCGGCCGGGGATGTTGGAGCGGACGATAATTATTGCGGCGGTCATGCCGACTATCATGGCGATGGCGGTGGCGAGGGCGGCGTATTGGATGGAGCGGCGGATGGAGCCGTAGGCTAATTCGTCGACGAGGGCGTCTTTGAAATGATTCAGGGTGAAAGATTTGGGGAGGATGGATTTGTACCATGCGCCGGTGGTGCTGAGGCTGGTGAGGAGGACGGAGATGTGGGGGACGAGGGCGAGGGCGATGACGAAGAGGAAGGGGAGGGCGACGAGGAAGGCATTGAGGCCGGTGAGCTGTTTGGGGGCGGAGGCGATGGAGGCTTTGGTGGTGGAGGCTTCGTAGGAGCGGCCGAGGATGAGCTTGCCGATGACGTAAAGAAGCGAGGAGGTGATGAGCATGACGACGACGAGGGCATAGGGGAGGGGATTGTCGGCGACGTCGGTGATCTGGTGGAAGACCTGGACGGGGGTGATGGTGTAGTAGGAGAACATGAGGGGTGTGCCCAGCTCGGTGAAGGAGGAGATGAGGACGAGGGTGAGGCCGGCGAATAGGCCGGGGCGGATGAGGGGGATGATTATTTTGCGGAAGATGGTGAGACGGGATGCGCCGATGTTGGCGGCGGCTTGTTCCATGGCGGGGTCGAGGTTGGCGAGGGAGGCCTGGAGATTTAAGAGCAGAAGTGGATAGAAGTGGAGCGCTTCTACGAGGACGATGCCGACGAGGCGGAGCCGGCCGAGCCAGTCGATGCCGAGGGGGCCGTGGAAGGGGATGAGGTGGGTGAGGGGGCCGAAGCGGCCGAGGACCAGGCGCATGCCGAGAGCTCCGACGAAGGGAGGGAGGACGAGGGGGACGAGGAGGAGGCCGGAGAGAAAATTTATTCCGCGGAAGTTGTAGCGGGTGGAGAGGATGGCCAGGGGGAGGGAAATGAGGAGGGCGACGAAGGAGGTGAGGGCGGCGACAAGGAGGGCATTGAGGAGGCCCTGGAGGAGGACGCGGTCTTTGAAGATTAAATAGACGTAGGAGAGGGTGAGGCCGCCGGATTTGTTGCGAAAGCCGACGGCGACGATTTGAATGATGGGCCAGATAAGGAAGATGGCGAAGAAGAGGTAGAGGAGGATGGAGAGGAAAATATGCAGGGGTTTTGGACGAGGGTTTTGGGTCATGGGTGTAACGATTTATTAGATGACGACGGATCGGGAGGAGTAGAAAAGAGGGGAGAGATTCTCGTAATAGCTCTTAATGCGCGGACGCAGGAGGAAAAGAGGGAGAGTACTCCCTCTTCTCCTCCCGCACCCACCTCATCATCCTGAAATTGCGGGGAGGAAAAGGAGTGAGAGGGAAAGAAAGGGGGGAGAGGGCTGGCGCGATGCGGGGATCGCTGGCCCTCCGGTGCCCGGCCCTCACAGCCCAGCCAGACGGTCCAGGTAGCGGGGGTGGCACGAAAGGCGTGGCACCCGCTAGAGAAAACCAATTGTGAATTTCTCTGTGTCTCCGCGTCTTTGCGGCTCTGCGGTTGACCTGTTTTTGTGGGCATCATTTGATTTTCTTTTGGGAGGCGCCCTTGGAGCGGCCGGCGACGTCGGCTTTGGTGAAGATCTGGTTGTAGTGCTTGCGGAAGCGGTTGGCCCATTCGAGGCGGATGCGGGCGCGCCATTCTTCGACGTTGCCGGCGGCTTCGCGCTCCATGCGATGGGGGAGTTCCTGGACGTCGGAGAGGGTGATGGGGAGATTGGAAAGTTCGGCGAGGAGGGCATCGCGGCGCTTGAGGTCTTTGATGGTCACGATGCGTCTGTAGACCTTTTGAAGTGCATCGCGGCTGTCAACCCAGGCGGCGCCCCAGATCATGCGGGTGTCGGTGAAGGTGGACATCCACTCGGAGCGCTGATTGAAGCCGCCGGCTTCTTCGAAGGGATTGACATCGTCAGACCAGCCGACGCGGCTGGCATAGACATCGCGGCGGATGGGGGGACGGCGGAGGGCGCGGAAGCGCGGGCCGTCTTCGTTGCCGGGACGGAGGATCCAGAGGCGCTGGCCTTCCTTGCTGAGAAGGAACTCGACGAAATGGAGGGCGAGGTCGTATTGCTGGCCTTTGACGCCGTGAAGGATGCCGACGGGATCGGGGGTGATGGCGGTGGCGGCGATGGGGGAGATGAAACGGCAGCGATTGGGGCCGACGGATTCCTGATAAACCCGGCCGTAAAAATCGATGGCCATGCCGGCCGCGGCTTCGCCGTTGGCGACGTCGTTGGGGACGAGGAAGGCGGAGTCGGAGAAATAGCGGGCGTTGGCGGCGATGAGGAGGAGGTCGGCCATGCCCTGCTTCCAGCCTTTGGCGAGGGCGGATTGGTAGTCGGGAGTTTTGGCGGCATCAGCGCGGGGGAGGGCGGCGAGGTCGGGGCGGGATTTTAGGAGGGCTTCTTCGGCGTCGGCCATGCGGCGCTGGATGACCATGAGGAAGGCGACGCCGGCGGAGCCGCTGTGGGCGGGATCGGCGAGGGCGATCAGGCCGGAAAGCTCGGGGCGGGTGAGGTCGTGCCAGGTGCGCGGCTCGGGAAGAGGGGCTTGTTTGGCGGTGCGGCGGGAGTTGAGTGTGGCGTAGAGGTCGGCGTTGTAGACGATGCCGAAACTGGAGAGGGCAACACCGACCCAGGTGGGAGGGAGAGGATTGCCGGCGGCATCTTTGGCGGAGTCGTAGAGGCGGACGCCGGCCAGACGATCGTTGGGGAAGGCCTGGAGGAGGATGGCGGGTTCGAGACGGATGGGTTGGAGGACGTTCATGGGGGGAGAGCCGAGCTTGCGGAGCTCGGAGTAGAAGAAGTAGTCGCCGCCGCCCCAGACGATGTCGATGTCGGCATTGAGATCGGGAGGGAGTTTGCCATCGTTGTCGCGATAGCGGCCGTAGGTGTTTTCGAGGAGGCGTTTGATGTCGTTGGTGCCGCCGGGGGTGCGGTAGTCGATTTCGACGGGCTGGCCGTATTTTTTGGAATGCCAATCGGAGAAGGCATAGGCGAATTCGCGGCGGATGTCCTGATTGTGGGGGGTGACGACGACGATTTTGGCTTCGGCGTGCTGGGGGGGAGCGGTGGTGAGAGCGCCGCGGAGGAGGAAGGGGAGGGCGAGGATCAGGAGGAAGAGGATGAGGTAGATGTAGGGACGCATGGAGTCAGCGCGCACGATCCCGGAGACCTATGCGCCCTTGTAGCCCTTCCCCCAGATTCGGAGCAATTCACGAGCGCCCGCACTGAAGCTTGGCGTAAAATCGATGTACTGCAAGGCACCGAGAGTCCAGGAGAGCTTCCTGCTGTCGCATTTTTTGGCGATCAGCGGTGCTATCCGGCCGTTGTAACGAGGGTCGTTGAGCGCGAAAAGGACTTCGCGTCGGACCCATTCTGATTTTACTCCATGGGGAGAGAGGACGATGAGAAACCAGTCGCAGCGATCGAGGGCAGCACCGATTTCATCGTGCCATTGCTGAGCGCCGATGATCTCGGTGGGGCTGTACCAGACCGGCAGCTCGTGCGCGCGGAGCATGCGCACGAGACGAGAAGCGAATGGGGCATCCTTACTTGAATGCGACAAGAATATCTCTGTTGGAGATGTGGCCCTTCTGCCCTTCAACGCTTGGAGACCTCCGCAGTCTGGAGAGCCTTAGCGATTTGTTTGCTCGCCGAGGCGGGTTTGGTGGTGGCGTCGATGAATGGAAAGCGTTCCAAAATCCATGGTACTCGCGATGTCGGCTTGAGAAGAACCGAGATCAGGCGCCCCTCGAAGCGTGGGGAGGAGAGGGCGTATTCGAGTTCTCGCTGGGAATACTGTGAGGAGAAATAGTTCGGAGAAAAAAAGATCAACATCGCAGAGGCCTGCTCGAGTGCCTTGCCGACCTCCAAGGCCCAGTTGGCGCCGGGTGTAATGTCCGTGGCATCCCAGAAGGCGAAGCCGCGTTGTGGGATTTGAGCAAGGATGGATTGCACGTCCTTGGCATCTTTCTGAGAGTAGCTGACGAAAATATTGGGTCGGTCCTTCATCGCAATCACATTATACCGTTTCTGGAGGGTGATGAGCATTCCTATTGCCGAGAAGGATGCGGGGCATAGATAGTGGGGTCAGGGAGGTGGGCTTCGGCGAAGCCTTTTTTGCGCAAGAGGCAGGAGTCGCAGCGGCCGCAGGCTCGGCCTTGTTGGTCGGGATCGTAGCAGGAATGGGTGAGGGAGTAATCGACGCCGAGTTGGGTTCCGCGCAGGATAATTTGGGATTTGGTGAGGTGGATGAGGGGGGTGTGGATTTGGATTTTCGATTTGCGATTCTCGATTTTCGATTTGGGATTTGAGATTTCAGATTTGGTGGAGTGGGTGGTGGTCATGGCGGTGGCGAGGTTGGCCAATTGCTCGAAGGCGTGGATGAATTCGGGGCGGCAGTCGGGGTAGCCGGAGTAGTCGATGGCGTTGACGCCGATGAAGATGTCGTGGACCTGGAGGATTTCGGCGAAGGCGAGGGCGTAGGAGAGAAAGATGGTGTTGCGGGCGGGGACGTAGGTGATGGGGATTTGCGCGGACATTTGTTTTTCGGTGCGGTCTTTGGGGACCTGGATGTCGGCAGTGAGGGCGCTGTGGCCGAATTGGCGGAGGTCGAGCTGGATGACGCGGTGTTCTTTGACGTTGTAGAGTTTGGCGA
>JBGPEF010000234.1:0-8342 GCA_041482675.1 Tepidisphaeraceae bacterium
ATGGCGATCTGAATGTCGAAACGTTCGAGGATGAATCCGCCCTGCTCCGCGAAACCGCCGCCGCCATCGCCGCCGGTGAAGTCGTCGGCTGGTATCAAGGCCGTAGCGAATGGGGCCCGCGCGCCTTGGGCAATCGCTCCATCCTCGCCGACCCCCGCCGCAACGACATGCGCGACATCCTCAACCTCAAGATCAAGCGCCGCGAGGCGTTCCGCCCCTTCGCCCCCTCCATCCTCGAAGAAGAAACCGGCAACTGGTTCACCATCAGCTACCCCGACCCCTTCATGCTCAAGGTCTACCCTATTCGCCCCGAAAAGCGCGCCCTCATCCCCGCGGTCTGCCATGCCGACGGCACCGGCCGCCTCCAGACGGTCTCGCCGCGCACCAACCCGCGCTACTATCGCCTGATCAAGGAATTCTTCCGCCAGACCGGCGTCCCCGCCGTCCTCAACACGTCCTTTAATGAGAACGAGCCCATCGTCAACACCCCGGCCCAGGCGCTGGACTGCTTCCTGCGCACCAAAATGGACCGGATCATCATGGGCAGCACCGTCATCTCCCGAAAATCCCAGCCGGCCCCCACGCTCCAGGCCGCCGCCGCCGCTTCTTAAGGGGCAAACATTATTGGCCGATTCGGACGATGTATCGTTGGGCCACCACCATGAACCCTGATCCCCTACGCGACAGTTACCGCGCCGGCGCAGCCGCCAATCGCTGGCCTTACCCATCGCACATCTACATCATCCGCATCTTCTGGAGCCTCACCTGGAACACCCTCTGGAAACTCGCCTCCCGCCGCCTGCCCATTCTCCGAACCCTCCTGGTGCGCCTCTTCGGCGCTAAAGCCAAATATTGTTCCATCGCCGGCTCCGCCTGGATCGAAATGCCCTGGGACCTGGAATTGGGCGACCACGTCCTCATCGGCCCGCGCGTCCACCTCTACAATCTCGGCGGCCTCTCCATCGGCGACCACACGGTCCTCTCCCAGGATGTCTACGTCTGCGGCGGAACCCACGACTACACCGACCCCGGCTATCCCCTCGTCCGCAAAAAAATCATCATCGGCAATTACGTCTGGATCGCCGCCGGCGCATTCATCCACCCCGGCGTAACCATCGGCGACGGCGCTGTCGTCGGCGCTCGCGCTGTGGTAACGCAGGATGTCGCCCCCTGGACCATCGTCGCCGGGAATCCCGCCAAATTCATCAAGGCCCGCGTCCTCCAATCCGTCCCTCAGCCCCAGCGCGTCCCCACCAGCGACACGCCAACTCCCGCCGGCCCCGAAATGGCCGGACCGTCAGTTTAGAACGTCACTCACATGCCCCGGGCGCCAATTCAGCTTTTGATCGTCATCATCGACCTCGCCGGCGGAACCGGCACCTTCTGCCGGGCCCTGGCCACCGGCCTGAAGAAATTCTTCCCCGGCGAATTTGAAATCTCCCTCCTCATCCTCCGCGGCACCGCTTCACCCGACGAAAACCAGTTCTTCGACCACATCCACACCATCAACTCCGACGTCCACCGCGACTGGCGCCGCATTCTCGAAACTCCCGCCCACATCCTTCGCCTCTCCAAAGCCATCAACCGCATCAACCCCGACCTGATCCTCACCGTCAACACCTATTCCAACCTCCTCGTCCCCCTCGCCGCCCCGCGCCGCCGCACCATTCTCACCGCCCACTCCAACTCCACCCAGCAACTTGCCGAATCCCGCTTCCGCCCCATCATCTCTCTCTTGATGCGTCTGATTTACCCCCGCCACTCCCTCGTCGCCCCCACTCACGGCGTCGCCAAGGACCTGGCCGATAATTTCGACATCAAACGTACCCACGTCATCCCCCACGGCATCGACATCGAATCCATCCGCTCCCAGGCGCAGCACGAACCGGATGATCTCCCCGAGTATCCCTATATCATCTCCGTCGGCCGCCTCACCCCCGCCAAGGATTATCCCACCCTTCTTCACGCGTATTCCGCCGCCCAATCGAAAGGTCTGGAAGAACACCTCCTCATCGTCGGCGATGGCGAACTGGCCGATTCCCTCCTCAAACTCTCCACCGACCTCGGCCTATCCCAACACGTCCATTTCCTCGGCCATCGCCCCAACCCCTTCCCCTACATCAAACGCTCGCGCTACTTCATCCTCTCCTCCGTCTGGGAAGGCTTCGGCCTCGCCCTCCTCGAAGCACTTTCCCTCGGCCTCCCCGCCATATCCACCAACTGCCCCAGCGGCCCCGCCGAAATCCTCGCCGATGGCGAATACGGCCTGCTCGTCAATCCCGGCGATGTCTCGGGATTGGCCCAAGCCATGCTGCAAATGTCCCGCTCCTCGCAATTGCGTGAGACATTCTCGAAGAAGGCCACACAACGCGCCCAGCAGCTCAGCCTCCAGCGCATGGCCCAATCCTATCGCGACCTCTTCCTCCGCGAGTTGGAATCATGAACCTTCTCGGCCGACTGGCACTGGGCACCCTCAAGGGCTACTCCCGCATCGCCCCCACCGAGCGCGGCGGCTTCCGCATCGCCCGCATCGCCCGCTCTTTCGTCTCCCAACCGCAACTCGAGGGAACTTTCCAAACCCCCGACGACCTGAAACTCAATCTCGACCTCCGCACCTACCCCGACATCACCATGGCCGTCGGCCTTTACGAGCTCGACACCGCCCGCCTCATCCACCGTCTCCTCAAACCAACCTCCTGGTTCGTTGATGTCGGCGCCAACCTTGGCTATTTCACTTTACTTGCCGCCAAATGGACCTCCCCCACCGCTCGCATCGACGCCCTCGAGCCCGATCCGCTCAACCGCCAGCGCCTCGAAGAACATCTCCGCCAGAACAATCTGACCGATCGGGTACGCATCCATCCTGTGGCGGCTTCGTCGCAAACTGGCGAAGTGCAACTGATTCACCCGCAAGCCTCGGGCACCAATCACGGCATGGCCAGCTTCTACAAATCCCTCACCGGCGAAGGCGTTACCTTTACCGTCCCCACCGCCCGCCTCGATGATCTCCTCGATGGCCAACCCGACCTCATCAAGCTCGACGTCGAAGGCGCTGAACTTCAGGCCATCGAAGGCATGCAAAAACTCCTCAGCTCATCGAACCCGCCAAAAATTATCATTGAACACAATCCCACCTCCTGCGCCGCCGCCGGCTACCGCCCCGGCGACATTTTCACGAAGCTAAAACAGTTCCAACCCCACTACCGCATCCACTGGATCGGCTGGCGCCTTCGCGAGATCAATTCAGCAGATGAACTGAATTCGATTTCGCGCCAGGGAAATCTTCTGATCACTACAAATATCTGACCTGATGCTCCCCACTCAACTTCGCATAAAACGCATGATCGCGCCACTCTCCTGCTATCTTCAAATAGTTCCTCCCTAGCCCCTCCATCCGAAACCCCGCCTTCTCCGCCACTCGAATGCTCGCCGCATTCGAAGGAATAATATTCGCCTGCACCCGATGCAGCCCCAATCCCACCGGCGGCGCTGCGAACGCCATATCCAAAACTCCAACAACTCCTTCCGTGCAAATCCCCCGATTCGTATACTCCGAATGCACGCACCAGCTCGCCACCCCGCTCTCAAACGCCCCCCGCACGATCTGCATCAACCCAAAAAACGCCACGAGCTGATCATCGCGCGTAAAACCCACCAACCGAAATTCCGACAAATCGGCCCTCCCTTTTTCCGCCTTCGCCATCGTCCGGTCAAACGTGTCGTTAAAAGTCTCCCCCGGCTGCCGCAGCGGAAACCACGGCGCCATCTCCGTCCAGCTCCTCTCATAGAAATTGATGAAATGACCCCGATCCTCCTCCCTCATCGGCCGAATAATCAAGCGCTGCGTTCTCACGCTCAGCTCATCCATCGCCTCATTTTATGCGAAAAGCCCGCGATAGTGCCGGTACCACTCGCTCGTAAATCGCTCATCCGGATCGTACTTCAGCTTCAACTTCAAGAACTCCCCAAACCGCGGATAACACCGCTCCACCTGCTCCGCCGTCGCGTGCCGGTGATACGTCAGGTAAAAACTCCCCCCAAAATCCGCCGCCAGATCGATCAATGCCCCAAATGTCTCCCCCGCCCTTCTCAATTCCTTCGGCTGATGCACCACGTGCAGATTCAAAACGATGCACGCATAATCCTCCTTCGCCCACGCCAGAAAACTTTCATCATCCTTCTCGATCAACCTCACCGTTCCATAAATCAAATCCGCCCGCCGCCTCCGCAGCACAGTCCGCAACTGCATCATGAACTCCGCCAGCCTCGCCCGCGGCACATACAGCTCCGTAATCACCTCGCTCGCCTTCGGCCCGCCCAGGCGATGATCCAGTTCGCCGTGATAGTCATCCAGATAGGTGCTCATCTGGTGCAAATCCGACCAGTAGATCTGCCCGTTCGTCCCCAGGTAATAATCCGCGTATTTCCGATACGCCCGCGACTTGTCCACGTGCGCCAGGTGAATCAGATCACACCAATCCTGCGCCCCCAGTTCCTTCTGCCCCTCCGTCATCGCCGTGCTCAAATCGACCGGCCGATAGCACGAGAAAACCCCCCGCTCCAGGAACTCTTCCGACCGATCATCAATCGCAAACTGAAAATCCCCATACAAAAATCCCTCCCCAATCCGCTTCTCAAACGCCGGCATCAACTCTGCCGTCGAAATCTCCCGCACCGCCCGCTCCAGCTTCTGCCTCGACGCCAACCTCAGCGCCACCGAATACACCACCCCAAACAACCCATACCCGCCGATCGCCAGCGAGAACAATTCTCTGTTCTCAGTTCTGCTGCATCGATGCGCCTCCCCTTCCGCATCGATCAGCGTAAACGCCTCCACATCCCCGACGATCGGCCGCATTCTCAGCCCACGCCCATGCACATTCGCCGCCAATGCCCCGCCGAGGCTCAGGCGGTCAGCGCCAGTCTGCTTCTGTCTAATTCCCCACTGGACCAACTGATCCGCCTGTACCGCGACGAGTTTATTTACCAATTGGGGCCATTGAATCCCCGTCTGCACCTCCATCACCCCACTCTGCCGATCCAAATTCAAAATCCGGTTCATCCCCCGCGTATCGATAAGCTGTCCATCCTCCGCAAACTGCTGCCCCCCCATCGCGTGCCTCCCGCCCGCAATTGAAACCGCACACCCCTCCCCCGCCGCCGCTCGAATCACACCCCGCAACTCCTCCACCGACCCCGGCCGCGCAATCCCCCTCACCCGCGTCCGATTCAACTGCGAATGCACATCGTTCACTTCCAGGATCGATGGAACCGTTTCGAGCAGCATCGGCATCTCCTTCGTCACAGCAGTCGAACGCGTAATTCACTAAGGCACAGCCAATGCCATGGAAACACAAAGGCATAGATGCTGTGTCCGCAATGACTTATGAAATGCCCTCGTCTCGGCCCCCGCCCTTCCCCAGCACTCGATGTACAACCACCCCGCATTCAATGTATGACGACTACCTGAAATCGAGTCTTTTGATCCCCCTCCTCCCCTCGACTATCATCCACAACTCGTGAGGCATGTCGCCCACGCGTTTTTCCCCGCCGGTGCGAATCGCCCGGCGAGAAGGAGTCTTTATGTTTCACGCCACCTGGGCGCGTTGCCGCCCGCATCGTTCGTCCGACCCGAGCAGTTCTTACTCAGATCCCGGCCAATGGGCCTGGGGAGGTTTCATGGCGCCGTCTCCCGGCGAAGAGGGCTTTGGCGGCGGCTTCGGCATCCGCCGGCCCCTGCGTTTCCTGGCCCACAAACTCGACCTCGATGAAAAGCAGATCCTCCTGCTGGCGCGCATCCTCGACGAGCTCAAAACCGAGCGCGCCCAGGCCGCCGTCGATGACCGCCGCACCCTCGCTGAGTTTGCCGACGCCCTTGTCGGCGAGCAGTTCGACGCCGCCAAAGCCACCAGCGCCCGCGACCGGCGCGTCGAAAGCAACAAGCGCCTCAGCGCCACCCTGGTCCGATCACTCGAGCAGATCCACGCCATGCTCAACCCCGAGCAACGCGCCCGCCTCGCTCATCTGATCCGAACCGGCGTTCTGGCGGTCTGACCCCATTGGACACGGGGCGGACACCAATGTCCGCCCCGTTCCCATTCAAGCCCGCGTCAGTAACCCCGCTCACAGCCTCCCTTTACCCGCACAGACCATAATTTCATTGTTTT
Organism: Tepidisphaeraceae bacterium; assembly: GCA_041482675.1. Classification (GTDB taxonomy): domain Bacteria; phylum Planctomycetota; class Phycisphaerae; order Tepidisphaerales; family Tepidisphaeraceae; genus JBGPEF01. The sequence goes on from JBGPEF010000234.1 coordinate 6,168, forward strand.
CTGTAACGGCTCAGCTACCGTGTCGTCTTTGGGCTACCGGGAGGCTATGTCTTGATCTGTCCGGCGAAAAGCGCCCAGGAGCTGCTGTCCGAATTCCGCGCGACCGGCCGCCAGGAGCCGTTCGAGGAGATCGTGCGCCGCTACGCCGCCATGGTCTTCCAAGTCTGCTTCCAAGTCCTTAAAAATCGCCATGATGCGGAAGATGCCACCCAGGCCGTCTTCCTCACCCTCGCCGTCCAGGGCAAGACCGACAAGGAGATCCGCAACATCGGCCCCTGGCTCCAGCAGGTCGCCAAACGCCTTTCCTTGGACCTGCGAAAGTCCCGCTCCCGCCGAGCCGCGCGCGAGCATCGCCATGGCCTGGAAAACTACAACAGCGCCACCGGCCTGGCCCTCGACTCCGGCCTCGACAGCCAGGAACTCCGCCACATCCTCTCCGAAGAACTCAACCACCTCGCCCCCAAATACCGCCTGCCCCTCATCCTCCACTACTTCGGCGGCCTCAGTCGCGAGCAAATGTCCCAGGAACTCGGCTGCAAAGCCGCCACACTCGGCGTTCGCCTCCATCGCGGCCGCGAAATGCTGGCCGTGCGGCTCTCCCAGCGCGGCGTTGCCCTCAGCGCTGGTGGGCTTGCCCTCCTCCTCTCCTATCTCGTCCGCGAGGCGGTTACCGAGAGCATGGTCTGGTCCACCTCCCACGTCGCCTCTCAAATGGCCGCCGGCCATCCCATCGGCGCGGGAATGGTCTCCGCCCGGGCAATGGCCCTGGCCCGTACCGCCGGCAGCACACTGGCGATCGCCAAAATAAAAGCCATCGTCGCCGCCGTACTGATCGCCGCGACAGCCGTGGCCGCCGGCGAGATGGTCTCGAAAGTCCGCCCCATGGACTTGCGATTCCAATCGCCCACTGGCAACCGTCTCATGGACCTGCTCCGTCCCAAGCTGCCCCAGATCAGGACCGATGCCACTCCGCCCGACCAGGTTCCAACACCGCCAACCGTCGCCATCGCGCCGGACCCAACTCCTCCGGCCGTGTCGCCAAAAATCATCGTCGCCGTCGACTCGCCGGCTCCGTTTGTACCAGCTCGGGATGCTGCCTGGGGGGGCAGCATCCTCAGCGGCCGATGGATCGGATCCCCCACGACGACTCAAATCCCCGGCATCCTCTGGTCAACCGCAGGACCTCCGCCGCAAGGCTTCGCATCCAATTACACCGGGCGCGGCTACGCCGTCGGACCATTGGCCGCCCCCATCGCCCGGCCGGGCATGGAGCGACAGTCCTCGCCCTTCATGGCGAATCCGGCGGTGGACCGTTCCCCATTCGCGACCATCCCCCAGAAACCCAGGCGTCAGGCGACACCGGAAACATCAGAAGAACCCAAGCGATTGAAGCCCGCACCCACTGTGAATCCTTTCAGCGCGCCCACGGAACTGACGTTCGACGACGGTCCAAAACTCTTCCTCGGCCCGGCCATCGGCGATGGGCGATCGCATCCGCGCACGCCTGAACCGCCATCTCAGCCGACCTCCGCGCCTCCCATCTCCGTGCTTAGCGAATCCGGAGAAAAGTTGGCCATGATCACCGACGCAGGTAACGGAACTGTGTTGAATTTTGTCAGTTCCGATTCCATGGGCCTGCCACGCACCAGCTTTTCGCTCGCAGGCGTTTCGGATTACGCCGTCTTCACCGGCACCGATTCCTCGCCGCAGTCCTATACCGTGACCTTCAGCGACTCCGGTCACTACGTCTTCCACCCACAGAGCGGTACGAGCGGGAATGGACAACATGTACAGCCGCCCCCCAAAAATGATGACCCCATCATGCTCGCACGCTCCGCATTCGACGGCGTCTCCACCATCAACACCAGCCTGGGAATCATCAGCGGCTACGGCACCGCCAACCGCGCCTCCGAGCTGAACCAAAGCGGCCAGGTCATCGCCGACGGTCACGGCCAGCCGCGGACTCTGGACCTCTCCGCCGTGCGGACAATCAAAAACAGCACCGACAACCCCCGCACCGGCCACAACGGCTGGTTCGCCCAGAACCAGGGAAAACTCATCCTCCCGGCCGTCGCCTTCAACAACAACGTCGCCAACTGGGCCGAAGATGCCGCTGACTCGAGCATCGATCTGGTCAACAGCGTCCGCCTCCGCGTGGATCATGACGTCGTAGGC
>JBGPEF010000235.1:0-8340 GCA_041482675.1 Tepidisphaeraceae bacterium
ACTACCCTCTTTCTCGATTTGACCCGATCCACGATCCACGCCATATACTTACTCCCCGTCTGAGCATTAAGAAAGGATTCGATGTCTTCCAATCCCATCATGATCATCTCCGGCACCAACCGCGCCAGCTCCAACGCCCTGCGCATCGCCCGCATTGTCCTCGGCCATTATCAAAGCGCAAAAATCCCCGCCGAACTCTTCAGCCTCGAAGAACTCCCCCGCGAAGTTTTCGATCCTTCTTCCTATTCCAAAAAACCCCCCGCCATGCTCGCCATCCAGCAGCGCATCCTCGACTCCCCCGGCCTGCACGTCATAACCCCCGAATACAACGGCTCCTTCCCCGGCGTCCTCAAATATTTCATCGACATGCTCAAATTCCCCGAAAGCTTCGATCGCAAACCCGTCGCCTTCGTCGGCGAGGCGGCCGGCGTGTGGGGCGGCCTGCGCGCTGTCGAGCAACTCCAGATGATCTTCGGCTACCGTAACGCCCATTCCTATCCCGACCGCGTCTTCATCCCCGCCGTCAATGCCAGGTTCGACGCCGCCGGCAATTTCACCGACGCCGCCATCAACGATCGCCTCAAACAGCAGGCCATCGGCTTCGACTGTTTCGTCCACTCCCTTTGCGCCATCGCGTCCGAGCCGCCCCCCGTGTAATCTCTCGACGCCAATGTCCAATCCCACGCTCTCCTCCGAAACTCCTTCCCCTCCCCCGCCCAAAGGCGCTCTGCGCATCATCTTCCTCATCGTTTTCATGGACCTGCTGGGCTTCGGCGTGATTATCCCGCTGATGCCGATCTATGCCCGGCAGTTCAACGCATCCCCGCTCGAAGTCACGCTGCTCTTCGCCATCTACTCCGCCTGCCAGTTCATCGCCTCGCCGATTCTCGGCGCTGCCAGCGACCGCTTCGGCCGCCGGCCCGTGCTCATCCTCTCGCAAATCGGCAGCGCCCTCGGCTATCTGCTCCTCGGCGTCGTCACCCATCATCCCTGGCACGCCGCCAAAGTCGGCCTGTGGCTTGTCTATCTCTCCCGCGTCATCGATGGCCTTTCCGGCGGAAATATTTCCACCGCCCAGGCCTACATCGCCGACGTCACCACGCCCCAGACTCGCTCCCACGGCATGGCCATGCTCGGCGTTGCCTTCGGCGTCGGCTTCGCCGCCGGCCCATTTCTCGGCGGAATCTTCGGCGAGCATCACGCCTCCTGGCCCGCCTACATCGCCGCCGTATTCAGCGGAATCGCCGCGCTGTTGACCTGGCTGAAACTTCCCGAGTCGATGGTCCACAACCCCACCGAAGCCGAACTATGGCTTCATCCCAGCACATTCGCCCCCGCGCTCCGCAACCCGGCCATTTTTCAACTGCTGCTCGTCGGCTTCTGCTGCATGGCCGCCTTCGTGATGATGGAATCCTCCATCGTCATGTTCCTCGCCGACCGCTTCCACTACGGCCCGCGCTACGCAAGCTGGTTCTTCGCATTTCTCGGCCTGATTATCATCGTCGTCCAGGGGAAACTCTTCCGCCCCCTCGTGAAGCTGTTCGGCGAATGGCGCCTGGCCATCGTCGGCCCGATTCTCGTCGCCGCCGGAATGGCCTGCTTCATCGAATCCGGCTACCGCCCCCTGCTGATCATCCTCCTCGTCGGCGGCGCCCTCAACGCCTCCGGGCGATCCCTCTGGCAACCCTCCTTCTCCTCCCTCCTCTCCAAATTCGCCGACCCCCGCCAGCAAGGCATCGTCTTCGGCCTCTTCCAGGGCCTCGGCAGCCTGGCAAGAGTCGCCGGACCAATTGTTGCGGGACTCGTCTACGATCCAAACCGCGGAATCGGTCCCTTCATCGCCGCGGCCATCATTCTCCTGGCGATAGCCGGATGGACCGTATTGTTACGCACCAGGCATCCGCTGCCTGCCGCGGAAGAAGGTGCAGTTGGATTTGAACCGGTTGTCGAGACGTAGCGTCCTCAATTCATCGGACAACATTAACAGCACCTCATCTACCACCTTCCTTCTACGGCCTCCAATTCCAAATCGGCGCTTTTCCACTCTGCTCCGGCAGATACACCCCATCCACCTTATCCGGCCGCACATATTTCCCCAGGAAATCCACCTTCCCCTTCCGCTCCACGCGCCAAACCGCCCCTTCCGCCGGATCCACGGCTCCATGATGTCCAAAATCCCCCAGCTTCTTCAGCGCATCTACCACCGCAAAACTTTCCCCCTGTCCCTCGAACAGCAGCGTCGGCCGGCAAATCCCCGCCGCGCCAACACGCTCGTTGAATTCATTGAACAGCGCCCGCTCATCTCCGCGCATGATGTCAAACGCATCAAACGGCTCGTGAATCAGCTGGTAGCGCGTCCCATGCGCCAGCGCCAGCCATTCGCCGCACAATCGCTCCCCATCCTTCAGAAAAGAAAATTGATTCTCATTTTCTCTTATCCACGCCGCGAACAGTTGATGCTGCTCATAGGGCGACGTCTGCGCCAGATATCCCGACCGACCCAGCGCCAAAATCTTCCCGCCAATGTTGGCGATACCGACGTTGCTGCCATCCAGCTTCTCGCACACGATGATTCGATCATGTCTGTCACGGGGCTTGGCCGTCAGAATCCTTGCCTGCCCCTCGGTCATCTTATGGTCCCCCGGCCCAATGCGGCTGCACGGCAAGTGCCCAATGCTCCCATAGCATTTTCTTCCCAGCGGTTTGGACGCATTGATGTTCATTTGCGACTGAATTGTAGGCCTCGCTGCTCAAGTTGCGCCGCGATTCTGCCTTTTCGCGCCCGCTACCTGGACCGTCTGGCTGGGCTGTGTTGGCCGGGCACCGGAGGGTCAGCGATCACCGCATCGCGCCAGCCCCTTCAACCCCTTTCCTCCCCTCTCATACCCTTTCCCCCCCGCAATTAATTCTGGGTGATGAGGTGGGTGCGGGAGGAGAAGAGGGGCGTACTCGCTCCTCTTTTCTTCCTGCGTCTGCGAATTAAAGCAATTTACTATTACGACGCGAAACCAAAACGAGTCCCCAAACTCATTCCCGCCACCCCACTCCCCCCGCTGCCGTCAAAAAATCCTAAGCATGCTCCCCATTCTCCGGCAGCGCCTTCGCATTCCCCCCATTCGGACTCGGCAGCCGCTTCTCATCCGCCATCACTTCCGCCACATAGCTCTTGATCCTGTCATCGTTGAGCAACTGGCTCATCAATACCCTTCGATACCCCGTCGATCTCATCTGCTCCTTCAGCGCATCAGTCCGCTCCATCCGCAGCTTGTCGTTCTGCGCCAGCAGCGCCTCCTCCAGCGCCTCATTCTCCAGCAGCAGCGCATACATCGCATCCACGCGCTTCTGTCCCTGCCCAAAGAGCCCGCCAAACCCGGCCGCTTTCTTGCGATAATCCTCCACCTTCGCGTCCAGGTGCTTCACCTTCTCCATCAGCAGCGAGTTTTCCTTCTTCAGGGCGGCCGCTTCATGCTCGTAAACCGTCTTGAACCCCTTCTGTGCCGTGAACAGCTCCTGCTCCTTGCTGGCGATCAGGCGGGTCGCACCGATGGTGCCCATCCACCGCCCCAGGCGATAACCAATGAACAGCAGCACCGCCGTGCCGACCGCCATCAGCGCGAAGAACAAATATTGGACCGACGGACTTTCGAAGCGAATCATGGCCATATCGTACAATCGCCTTTCAACAGCGCTAACGTCCAAGCGGAGCGCTTCTGCAGTCGATATCGGCTAAGGATGACCTTGACATGGCCGGCTTTTGCTCCAACAATGTATCCGGATGAACGGATGGAATAGGTTCGCCGCGCAGGTCCAGTAAATAGCGCGGATCCCATTCTGATCCGCGTTCATCCGCGTTAATCTGCGGCTCTTTTCCCCTTTTGAGGTGGCCGTGTCCGTGCGACCGTCATTTCTCCAACTCGTCCGCCAGCGCATCGTCTTCCTCGACGGCGCTATGGGCACCAGCATCCACACCTACAACCTCGACCTCCAGAAAGACTATCTCGGCCACGAAAACTGCACCGAGATTTTGATTGAGACCCGCCCGGACGTGATCCGCGAAATCCACGAAAGCTTTCTGGCCGTCGGCTGCGACGCCGTCGAAACCGACACGTTTAACGGCAACAAAGTCTCCCTCTCCGAATACGGCATCGCCGACAAAGTCTTCGCGCTCAATAAACGCGGCGCAGAGATCGCCCGCGAAGCCTGCGACAAATTCGAAACCCCCGACCGCCCCCGCTATGTCATCGGCTCCATCGGCCCCAGCACCAAAATGCCCAGCGTCGGCTTTACGACGTATGACATTCTCGAAGACGCCTACGCCGAGCAATGCCGCGGCCTGCTCGCCGGCGGCGTCGATGCATTCTTAATTGAGACGGCCTTCGACCTCCTCCAGGTCAAGGCCGCCATCTCCGCCTGCAACATCGCCATGAAAGAGGCCGGCAAACGAATCCCAATCATGGTGCAGGTGACGATTCTCGAACAAGGCTCCATGCTCGCCGGCTCCGATATCTCCGCCGTCGTCGCGGCCATGCTCCCCTTCGACGAAGTGGATGTGCTCGGAATGAACTGCGCCCTCGGCCCCGACCTCATGGGCGAGCATCTTGCCTACCTCAGCCACAACTACCCCAAATTGCTGAGCGTTCTTCCCAACGCCGGCCTCCCCACGCGCGATAAGGATGGCAGGACTTGCTTCCCACTGACTCCCCAGGACTTCGCCAGGTGGATGCTCCGCTTCGTCAACGACCACGGCGTCAACATCGTCGGCGGCTGCTGCGGCACCACGCCCACCCACCTCAAGGCCCTCATCGACACGGTCGGCTTCCGTGAACCCAAAGCCCGCAAACCAATCGTCAGACCCCAGATCGCCAGCCTCTTCACCGCCGAAGAACTCCGCCAGGATACCAGCTATCTCATCGTCGCCGAGCGCACCAACACCAACGGCTCGCGGCAATTCAAAAGACTCTTGCAGGAGAATAATTGGGACGGCCTCGTCGCCATGGCCAAAGACGAAGTGAAGGATGGCTCCCACGTCCTCGATGTCTGCGTCGATTTCGTCGGCCGCAACGGCATCGCCGACATGCACGAAGTCATCAAGCGCTACGTCGGCCAGGTCAAAGCCCCAATCATGCTCGACAGCACCGACCCCAAGGTGATGGAAGCCGGCCTGAAACTCCACGGCGGCCGCTGCATTCTCAACTCGATGAACCTGGAAGACGGCGAGGAACGCATCGCCCACATCTGCGCCCTCGCGAAAAAATACGGCGCGGCCGTCGTCGCCGGCACCATCGACGAAGACAAACAAAACGCCATGGCCCGCACAGCGCAGCGAAAAATTTCCATCGCCAAGCGCATCCGCGGCCTGGCAAACAAATATGGCCTGAAGGATGAAGACATCCTCTTCGACCCCCTCGTCCTCCCCATCTCCACCGGCATCGAAGAAGACCGCCGCAACGCCCTGGAAACCATCGAAGGCACGCGCCGAATCTCCCAGGAGCTCCCCAACTGCCACACCGTCGTCGGCCTCTCCAACGTCTCCTTCGGCCTGAAACCCGCGGCCCGCGTCGTCCTCAATTCCGCGTTCCTCCACGAACTCCGCGACGCCGGCCTCACCGGCGCAATCGTCCACGCCTCCAAAATCCTCCCCCAAAACCGCATCCCCCCCGAGCAGTGGAACGCCGCATTGGATTTGATTTACGACCGCCGCCGCGAAGGCTTCGACCCCCTCACCCATTTCATCGACCTCTTCCCCGAAGGCACCGAAACCGCCACCACCAAAGTCGAAACCGAATCCCTCCCCCTCGAAGAGCAATTGAAGCGCCACATCATCGACGGCGAAAAACGCCAGCTCATCGACCACCTCAACGAAGCCCTCAAAAAGTATTCCCCCCTCGACATCATCAACAATTATCTCCTCGACGGCATGAAAGTCGTCGGCGAGCTCTTCGGCTCCGGCCAGATGCAACTCCCCTTCGTCCTCCAAAGCGCCGAGACCATGAAAACCGCCGTCGCGCATCTGGAACCTTTCATGGAAAAAGTCGAAGGCCAGTCCAAGGGCAAAATCATCCTCGCCACCGTCAAAGGCGACGTCCACGACATCGGCAAGAACCTCGTCGATATCATCCTCACCAACAACGGCTACACGGTCTACAACCTCGGAATTAAGGTACCCATCACCACCATCCTCCAGGAATTCCGCGACAAAAAAGCCGACGCCATCGGCATGTCCGGCCTGCTCGTCAAATCCGTCGGCGTCATGAAGGAAAACCTCGAAGAGATGAACGTCCTGGGTGTTCGCGCCCCCGTTCTCCTCGGCGGCGCAGCCCTCACCCGCGACTACGCCGAAGGCGACTTGGCCGAGCTGTATTCCGGCCCGCTGCTTTATTGCCGCGACGCCTTCGACGGCCTGCACATCATGGACAAAATCGCCGACGGCCAGCTCACCAACGTCATTGATGAGCAGCAAAAGCGCACCCTGCGCCGCCGCGAGCTGGCCGAAAAGGCGGTCAAACCCCAATCCCTAGACGCCGCCGACATCAAGCCCATCAACCGCGACAACCCAATCCCCACGCCCCCCTTCTGGGGCCGCCGCGTCGTCAAGGATCTCAACCCGCGCCATATTTTCCCCTACATCAACGAAACCGCCCTCTTTGTCGGACAGTGGGGCTTCCGCAAAATGGCCATGACCGACGACGACTATCATCGCATGATCGCCGAAAAGGCCCGCCCGGTTTTCGACGCCCTCCAGAAGCGGGCCGTGGATGAGCGCCTGCTCGAACCCAAGGTCGTCTACGGCTATTTCCCCGTGCAGGGCAACGGCAACGACCTGATCGTCTATCGCACCGATGAATTCGTCGGCCCCATGGGCGAGCCGCTGAAAATGCCCAAGGCGATGCCTCAGGAGCTCCTGCGCTTCTCCTTCCCGCGCCAGGACGGCCGGCGCCGCCTCTGCATCTCCGATTTTTTCCGCTCGCACGACTCCGGCCAGTTCGACGTCCTGGCCATTCAGCTCGTCACCGTCGGCGAGCGCGCCACCGAGATGGCCGAAAAGCTCCGCAAGGAAGACAAGTATCAGGACTATCTTTTCCTGCACGGTTTCGGCGTCGAATCCGCCGAAGCCCTGGCCGAATTCTGGCACAAGCGCATCCGCCAGGAACTGGGCTTCAGCAGCGAAGACTCCGAGAAAATCGGCGACCTTTTCCACCAGAAATATCGCGGCTCGCGCTATTCCTTCGGCTACCCCGCCTGCCCCAACCTCGAAGACCGCGCCCTCATCGTCCAGCTCCTCCAGCCGCGCGACATCAATGTCATCCTCACCGAAAACCACATGCTGGTCCCCGAACAATCCACCGACGCCCTCATCGCCCACCATCCCCAGGCCAAATACTTCGACGTATGATCTGGCCTCGGAGGTGATCATGGACCAGGAACTAATCGAGTTGATGGGCCGCGTGAAAGCACAATCACCCGCGGCGGGGACGTCGCAACTTCGGTTCAAGGACGAGGCGACAGACGACCTAGAGATCGAGCGCGAGGGGCAGAAGCACACCTACACGCTCAAACCGATGCAGCAGCTCTTTGGCCAGGGTCTGGGCGTAAACTCCATCGACTCCCTCGACGAGCGCTTCCACCCTCTGCTGATGACCATCGAGCGCGAGATCGTGTTCTACGACAACCTGAACCGCGGACTTACCGATGGCCAGGTCTCGTTGACTCTCCGCGCGCTTGCCATGAATCCCGAAGCCGAGATTCCCGGCGATGGATTGGCCCGGCGGATCAACCGCGGCCTGCGCTTGTTTCTATGCATCAACGATTGCTCGCGGCAGGAGGTCAAGCTGGCCATCAGAAAGGTGCTCCAGTCCGTGGATCGCCACAACAAGATGAGCGGGGTCCGCGGCTACCTGTCCTTCATCCGCGAGCATCTGCCGAAATATTGAATCACTTCTAAACCACACAAAATAATACATTTTGTACTAGCGGGACAACCGCGGCCGCCGACAATAGGCATATGCCCTCTTCCCGCGCCGCCTTCAGCGTCCACCAGCCCTACGCCGAGCAGATCCTCCGCGGCACCAAGAAATACGAGTACCGCACCATCCCCACCCGCATCCGTGGCCGCGTCTACATCTATGCCACACTCAAAATCTCCCGGCAATTCCGCCAAAAACGCGCCAATCTCCCCCGCGGCCAAATCCTCGGCACTGTAGAAGTCATCGCCTGCGAATGGTCCCCGCGCGATGAATGCTATCGCTGGAAACTCTGCCCCCCCCCCCCCAAACGTACCCCCCCCCCCCAAAAAAAAACCCCCACCCCCAGGGTTAAACCCAATTAAACAAGAAAAAAAAA
>JBGPEF010000236.1:0-8317 GCA_041482675.1 Tepidisphaeraceae bacterium
ACGCTCTTGCGGCTCCAGCCGCACGACATACTTTTTGTTCACGGCGATCCTCCATGACCGCCGGCACCATGCCGGCTGAATGAAAGATCGGCATTTTCATCCCTGGAACTCGAGTTATTAGGTGCGATGGAGCACTAGGGAAGCCGTTGCTTCAGATGCTCAATCTTCGATTCCGTCTCCGTCAGCAGTCGATTGAGCACGCGCTTGTCTTCTGTGCCTCCGGCGTGCTCGACGCGGCGCCGCAGGTCCCGGGCCTCGATCTCCAAACGCTCGATTTCAGCAATCGTGTCCGACTCAGGGTTGTAAACTGCGCTCATGAAAGACAAACTCCTTTCAGGCAGGCGCGGGATGTCTTCCCGTGAATAATTTAGCAATCAGTTTGGGGGAGAGCAATTGAGAAAGTATGAGAAAGAAATCACAAAGTCCCTCGGATGGTCGAGTTATGCCTCCTGGCGGGGAGATTCGGAGCGGATGACCCTCGCGGGGACCCCGGCGACGGTTGCGCCGGGGGGGACATCCTCGATCACCACGGCGCCGGCCCCGACGATGGCGTTGGCTCCGATCTTCATGCAGGGGACGACCTTTGCGCCGATGCCGATGAAGGCTCCTTCGCCGACTTCGACTCTTCCGGCGAGGGCGGCGGCGGGGCCAATGTGGGCAGCGCGGCCGATCTGGCATTCGTGATCGACGACTGCGCCGGTGTTGATGATGACGTCATCGGCGATCCGCACCTGGGTGTTGACGATCGCGCCGGCGGCGAGGAGGACGTTGCGGCCGATGATGGCGGTGGATGAGATGATGGCCGAGGGGTGGACGGCGTTGATTAATTCGAGGCCGCTTTCGAGGACTTGATCGGAGTAGGTGCGCCGCACCCGGTTGTCGCCGATGGCGACGATGGCGCCGCGGATTCGGTTGGCGGCCTGTTTTTGCAATTTGGGGAGGAGATGGATTGCGCCGAGAATGGGCACGCCCATCACTTCCTGGCCGGCTCGGGCGGCGTCGGCGTCGATGAAGCCGACGACGTGAAACTCGCCCATGGTGCGCAGGACATCGAGGACGACCCGGCCGTGTCCGCCAGCGCCGATGATGACTACGTTCATGTTTGCTCCGATCCGAGCGCAGCCTCGAGCTGCTGTTGACTCAGCTTATATCGGGCGATTTCCCTTCCATCGACCAGCACGACCGGGATGGCATGCTGATATTTCTCAAAATCGGCCGGATTGTCCTCGATATTGCGGATGGAGAACTCGAATGGGCGGTGGCGCTGGACGGAGAGGATCAGCTCCCGGACGGGGTCGCAGAGGTGACAGCCGGGTTTGGTGTAGAGGATGACTTGCTTCACATCGACTTCTCCCCGGCCGGCGGGGCTGGCTGGCAGAGTTTTGGGAACAGATCGGTCGGCCAGCGGAAGCCTTGCGACCTGACCATCTCGAGAGCCTCGCGGACGTCGATCCCGCGCGCGGCCAGCTCGCGGTTTTGCGAGCGCAGTTGCTCCCGGAGCCGCTGCTCCGCTTCCGAGGGTTTGAAGCTGATCGCATAGGGGACCTGCTGCCCGACGAGCAGTGCGAGATATCCCTCCATGGTGAACTGGTCGTGGGCATCGATCACATCGCGGGCCCAGATCGTGCTCGGCCCGTTTTCCTGGTAGCACTGCACGACATCGACAGCGCCTGATCGGCGGCGGTGTTTTTGTCGGGTTCCTGGGCGCAGGTGAGCCAGACCTGGCCGTCGGAGAAGACAATGGCCGCGGAACGCTGGGTCCAGACGGTCCAGTGGCCGGTGAGGTAGTAGACGTGGCGTCGCTGGCCGACGGCGATAGCGCCGAGGTTTTGTTCGGCCATGCGTTGCATGAGTCGTTGCTGGCGGCGGCGGCAGAGGGGGAGCTCGAGCATGGTGGGGGAGAGTGTAAGGGTGAGGGGGAGGTGGGGCTAGTCGCAAGCACCGCCCAACGCGTCATGCTTCGATGGATGCCCTCAAGCGACTGACAGACTCTCCTTGGCATAAAAACTCGCGGATTGGTAGTGCGGGTTCGGTAATCAGTATAATTTTTTGATGTTTTATTCTTCACTGCAAGTTAAACGCCGGAGAACGCTATTAGAATGACCGAGAGGTCGGTCTGGTGCAGGTCCGCATATCAGTAAGCCGATGGAGAATGAGTGGCTACAGCCGAACAGATCAAAGCGCTAGTCCGGAGCCACGCCAGTGGCGATGACGAACATTTCCGTGCCGTCGCAATGCAAATCGCCTCGCATTTGGCGCGAAAAGGAAATAGCCAGCTCGCGGAAGAACTGCGCGATCTGATCGACAAGGCGCGTCGTGCTCAGGCGCCAGTTTCATCCCCGCGCGCAGTGCCAATTGCTCGCCCAGCCGGCGAATTGGCCGGATTGGTATCAGCCACCTACCCGGACACGAAGCTCTCGGACATGGTGCTAGACACCGCGGTATTCCATCATCTTTCTGAAGTCGTCCATCAGTATCGCCAGCGGGAGCTATTGCGATCGCATGGTTTGTCGCCGAAGCGCAAGCTGCTCCTTATCGGCCCACCCGGCTGCGGCAAGACCATGTCAGCGTCAGCCATCGCTGGAGAATGCGGCCTGCCGTTGATGTTTGTTCAGTTGCATGCGCTGATCACGAAGTTCATGGGAGAAACGGCCGCGAAACTTCACTTGGTTTTTGATGCGATGAGCCAGACTCGCGGAGTCTACCTCTTCGATGAATTCGATGCAGTGGGAGCCGAAAGAAGCATTCGCAATGACGTTGGAGAAATCCGTCGCGTCCTCAATTCGTTCCTTCAGTTTTTGGAGCGGGATGATTCTGAAAGCATTATCATTGGGGCCACCAACTACGTCCGCATGTTGGACAAAGCATTGTTTCGGCGCTTTGACGACGTGATCGAATATCACCGGCCGACAAGGGCAATGGCAAAGACCCTTGTAGAGAATCGTTTGAGCAGCTTCAACCTTCAAGGAGTCAATTGGCGCGAACTATTGCCGTCGTTTGGAACCCTGAGCCATGCCGAAATCGCGCGTGCCTGTGAGGAAGCCGCCCGCGACGCCGTTCTTGCGGGTTCAATGGACATCGAGACATCCGCGCTCCAGCGGAGCTTGGAGCGGCGAAGCCGCATGACCAAGCGCAAGCGATCGGGGGCCGGGGGAAGACATGTCGAATGAGCGACCTTGCACATCTGCGACTTGAGAACACCGCCACGCCTCTCCCGTATACGCGGCCGCCAGGCGGCGGACGAACAAAGTTTCAGCTCCCACCTCGTGATCGCGTCCCGCATGCCCGGCAACTCGCCGCCGGCCTGCAGCAGGCTGAATCAAATGTTGCTTCAATGCGGGAAGAACATCCCGTCACAGATGACGCCATCGACGGCGTGCCTATCACTCTTCGTAGCGACCCGGGGCACGAACTCGCTGTCGAAAGCCTAGAGCGTCGGCGGGAAGGTATCGAATTGCTCAGTGTGCGCAGGGACGCTGCCGGAATTACTATCGCAAACCTGTTCGTCCGGCGTGACAAAATCATAAATCTGCTGCGGCTGGTCCAGCGATATGAGCGAGAAGACGATGCGCGCAGCGGTCGCCCGAAGAACCAAAAGCTCATCGAATCCATTGCATCGATTCGCCTGTTGGCCGTCGAAGACCTATGGCAGGACGATCCAGCCCTTTATCCCTCGTCCAATCAATCGATTTGGTGGGAGGTATGGGTCCGGCGCGGGCAGGAAGAAGCAGTTGTCGCATTTGAACGATTCCGGTCGATTGCGAATGCGATTCAAGTGAGCATCAGCACCCGGTTCATTCAATTTCCCGAGCGCATTGTCACGCTGGTTTACGGAACCGCCCAACAGCTAGGTTCGTCCATCGACTTCCTCGCCTCCACTGCTGAATTGCGTCGCGCGAAAGAAGTTCCAACCGCTTATCTGGAGCTTACAGCCCGAGATCAAAGGGACTTTGTGATCGAGGCTGCTGAACGGCTTGTACCCCCCAACGACGATGCTCCCGCAGTTTGTCTCCTCGACACGGGAGTGAATCGGAGCCACCCTTTGATCGAGCCGGCGCTCGCTGCGCAGGACTGGCAGGCGGTCGATCCTGCATGGTTGGCGTCAGACCACGACCGGGATCAACACGGCACCGGAATGACTGGGATTTCGTTGTATCGGTCCCTCACCGAGGTGTTCACCAGCACTGGCCCGATTCAGCTGCGCCACCGGCTCGAATCTGTAAAATTGCTTCCCCCTCCGCCGCAAGCCAATGCTCCGGAAGTGTACGGTTCGGTGACTCAGGAGGCGGTAGCAAAGGCTGAAATTGCATCTCCCAATCGCAATCGTGCTGTCTGTATGGCTATTACAACTAACGACGACCGCGATCATGGGTTTCCATCTTCCTGGTCGGCCGCTGTGGATCAGATGTGCGCCGGCGTGCTCGACGAGAATCCCAAATTAATGTTTATCAGCACAGGGAACTACGACGCAGTCCTTCAAGATGCTGGGTATATATATCCGGACTGGAACTGCAGCCACGGTGGGGTCCAAGATCCGTCGCAAGCATGGAACGCGATGACGGTTGGTGCCTACACCGATCTTGTGAACATCACCGACCCCACCTTCGCAGGTTGGAATCCCATTGCTACTGCCGGAGATTTGGCACCTACCAGCAGAACATCGAACAACTGGTCATACGATGATCAAAAAGGTTGGCCGGTCAAACCCGACATCGTAATGGAAGGCGGCAACTATATTCAGAATGGCCCAAACCGCGACGCCTGCGCCGACCTTTCCCTGCTTACGACCATCGTCCATCCGACTGGCCGTCTCTTAACGAACATGCGCGATACGAGCGCTGCGACCGCCGCTGGCGCCAGGGCCGCTGCCATCTTATGGAGCTACTATCCGCGGCTGTGGCCAGAGACAGTCCGTGCATTGCTGGTTCATTCAGCTTCCTGGACGCCTGCGATGATGGCACGATTCCAAGGAGCCTCCAAAGCGGTTGTACAGCAACGAATGCGCTGTTATGGCTACGGGGTGCCGAATCTACATCGCGCGATCTACAGTGCCGAAAACGCCGCCACGCTGCTCTTCGAAGGTGAGTTACAGCCCTTCGAGCGCAAGGATGGCACGATCAAGACCAAGGAAATGCACTTGCACGAGCTGCCGTGGCCGAAGGCGGTTCTGGAAGAGCTGGGCGGCACGCTGGTCACGATGCGCGTTACGCTGTCGTACTTCATCGAACCCAGCCCCGGTCGAAAGGGATGGGGTCGAAAGTTTCGATTCGCATCGCATGGGCTTCGGTTCGACGTGAAGGGCCCGTTGGAGAAGGTTGACGCATTCAAGAAGCGAATATCCAAAGCGGTCTGGGAAGAGGATGAAGGGCGTCCGGAGAATGTTCCTGAAACGCGCCCCTGGGTTGTCGGCGCGAAAAATCGGACGCATGGATCGATTCACTCTGATTGGTGGACGGGAACCGGAAGCGACCTTGCAGCCAGCGGATACGTCGCGGTCTATCCAGTGACCGGATGGTGGCGCGAGCGGCCACACCTCGGAAAGCTGGAGAGCAAGGCGAGGTACGCCCTGCTGATCAGCATCGAAACAGCTAATCAGCATGTCGACCTGTACACCCCGATTCTCAACCTTGCCACCGTCACCGCAGAAATTGAACTGTAACGCGCCGCCACTTGCTCGTTGCGCGTAGCAGGGCTTCGACGAAAGGGAACGACCTGTACATCTTCAACAATCGGCATTGACTCGCTTGTCTTTGTTCCAATTCATGAGATCGGTGCACAATTTACAAATTTTTACCGAACAACCCCATCCAAAAAACGTACAACCAATTGAGGAACCAAAAAGGGGGTCGCGATGCTCGTTTCTCACCCACTCAGCCGTACCCCCGCCCACTCCGCGCGCCCATACACCCACACTCCCATACGCCCACACCTCTCATCATATACACATGCACATATCACGGCACCTTATGTAACAAATGTAACACATTGTAACACTTTTTCGACCCGCTCCTCCTCGCCCGCCCGCCGACATTCCCTTCGATCGTCCATCTTCGATCCTCGATCCTCGATCTCCGCTCCATCCGCGCAACACCGCTCGACGTCCAGTTCACCCACCGCGGCCGGTGGCTTCGTTCCAATCAAACCCACCGATTCGTGCTCCGGTTGCCCCTGGTGGACTCCAATCGCCTCTTTTGGCTTTGCTCACGCGCACTTTTTTGACGAAACAAAGCCACCGCCCCCTCGCCCATACTCCCACACGCCCGTACGCCCATACCGCACCCTCGTCCCATCCGCGCAACACCCGACCTGGTCATTGGAAATTGGTCATTCCTTGATCATTGGTCATTGGACATTGGTCACTCCCCCCCATGCAGTATTGCTTCCCCTCCCCCGACTACCCCACCGCCGGGAGGTTTTAGCGAGAACCCCCGACCGCTATAGTAATCTCCCTCACGAAAGGCTCCTTATGGCTCAGTCCACTCCACCCCCAGGAAATGTGGCGACGGCGGCGGATTATGCGGATGCGATGCTGACAGCGCGGCGGGCGCGGACGGTGTTTGGGTATGCGCTGGTGCTGATCCTGCTGCTGCAACTGGTGCTGTTTGTGATGGTGCATTTCACGAGCAAGCTCAATAACGCTGTGACGCCGGATTCGCTGGCGACCACAGTGCAGCCCCCGCCTGGCCCCCCTACCACTTCTCCGGCGGCCGGGGTTGAGGCTGCGCCGGCGCGGAGCTGGGCGAGGCAGATATTGAAGTACATCGTGGGGTTGAGCACTTATTTTGGGCTGATTTTTGCGGCGCTTTTGGGTTTGATTTTGCTGCTGCTGTTGAACGTGATGCTGATTGGGCGGCTGATCGGGGTTTCGCACGTGACGGGGGCGTTTATCTGGGCGCTGGTGGTTTTGCTGATGGTGTTTCCGTGGCAGGCGATTTTGAATAATCAGGATTTGACGGCCGAGACGTTCAAGGTGCCGGGGGTGCTGTATACGTGGAATGAGCTGACGCTGCACGGGCATTTTGCGAATACGGGCGATGGGATGTTCGTGAACTGGGTGAGGTTTGTGGTTGCGCCGGTGGTGACGATCATTCTGGTGTTCACGGTGCTGATGAAGAGCGGATATGGGCTGAGGATGGCGCTGGGGGAGGAGACGGAGCGGCCGAAGAAGAAGTTTGAGGATGAGGAGGAGATGGAGGGGGATAGGAATGTTATTCGGTAGAATTCAGAAGGAGATACAACCGCAGAGACGCGGAGACGCCCAGACGCGGAGAAGAGTGAGACTCAGAGGATGAGGAGGGGCCCAGACGCGGGTGGTTGGGGGGTGGGTTGGGGATTTTGGGGGTCCCTTGGTTGTGGTTGGGGCCGCTATAGTCGGGGGTGATCAGGGTGCGCGCGGAAGGCGCGGAGAACATGCCCACGAGTACGTGGGCATGGCACCCGAGTGGACGGTGGGGTCGGCCCATAGAGGGATGCAACGTGGATGATGAAACGCCGATTACGGGACCGGTGATGGAAGAGCGGCGGACGAAATATGTTTTGTCGCGGGAGGTGGGGGAGGGGGAGATTGAGGTGTTGGATGCGCGGGTGGTGGCGGGGTCGCGGCCGGGGAGTGCGGCGATGGAGGGGTTGAGCGATCCGGAGAGTCCGCCGGCGGTGGATCCGACATTGATGGGGTTGCGGCGGCCGCGGAGGCATCGGATTCGGTATCGGCTGGCGCAGGTGGCGACGGCGGGGGCGCTGCTGGCGAGCGGGGCGGCGGTGATCGCGGTGGCGATGGCGGATCGGAATCTGGCGCATGTTCTTTCGCTGGTGTCGGTGGGGGCCGGGCTGGTGGCGGTTTACCTGGCGATCCGCAGCAGGATGGCGTCGAGGATTCTGGGGTATGCGATTGCGGTGGGCGCGCTGGCGGCGTTGACGGCGGTGATCATTTGGACGTTGCCGGGGCACTGGTTTGAGGAAAGCCATCCGGAGCAGT
This sequence comes from Tepidisphaeraceae bacterium, assembly GCA_041482675.1. Taxonomy (GTDB): domain Bacteria; phylum Planctomycetota; class Phycisphaerae; order Tepidisphaerales; family Tepidisphaeraceae; genus JBGPEF01. The sequence goes on from JBGPEF010000236.1 coordinate 7,976, forward strand.
TGCCGCCGAATGCGGAGGTTAGGCCGAAGGTGAGTAGTTGAGGAGAGAATTCAGATATCAGAATTCAGAATTCAGAAGAGATGCAGAAAGACACTGGCAGCAAGCTGCCAGTGGCACGGGACAGTGGCACGGGGGAGAGTGGCACGGGGGTGGGTGATAGGAGGGGTGGGGCAAAACGGGGATTTGCTTGCAGTTTTGGGGGATGTGGCGTAATGGATTGGCATGCGCGAGGAACGTGGGACGCTCAACGGCAATCAGGTGATCTCTGAGGCCGTGGATTTGTGGGGGGTTATTTCGGGAGATGTGATCGTGGTCGATGGGGGGAAGGTGTATGTGCGGGGG
>JBGPEF010000237.1:0-8316 GCA_041482675.1 Tepidisphaeraceae bacterium
GATCCGGACCACGGGCTGCACAACATCCTGGTCAAGGCGGATGGGCAGCCGGTGCGAATTGATTTTGAGGTGGCCAGGATCGCTAAGGGGCCACGCGGCCAAGGGCCCATTTATGGCGACATGATCGGGCGACTGCTGACGAGCTACATCTTCGCCGCACAGCCCGATCTGGCGCGGATCGGTGCATTCGTCAGGCGAATCGAGAAATCGCTGAATCCGCCGTCGCCGGTTTTGCGGCGGGCAGCGCGATATGTCCAGGAGCAGATGAAAAAGCAGCGGACGACAATGAACGTGGACACGCACGTGAAGTTGGGCTGGTAAACGATGCAGGCGATGGTTTCCATAGCACTCTTCGGCTGGGTCCCGCTGATCCTGATTCTCTTCGCGCTGCTCCCGGCGCGGCGGGCGGTGCTGACGGCGTTTGTCGTGGGGTGGCTCTTCCTCCCCGAGGCGGGCTTTAAGCTGCCCGGCATGCCGGACTACAACAAGGTGACCGCGACAAACCTGGGCGTACTGATCGTGGCGCTGTTCTTCGACAGCGGCCGCATGCTCAAATTCCGCCCGCGTTGGTTCGACCTGCCCGCGCTGGTTTACTGCATCAGCCCGTTTTTCTCATCGCTCACCAACAACCTCGGCCCCTACGACGGCCTTTCCGCGATCGCGTTCAACCTGTTTCTGTGGGGAATTCCGTATTTCATCGGGCGAATCTATTTCAACGACCTGGTCGGGATGCGCGAGCTGGCCATCGCCATCTTCGTGGGCGCCATGATCTACGTCCCCCTGTGTCTCTTTGAGATACGAATGAGCCCCCAGCTTCACAAGCTGGTGTATGGATTCCTGCCGCAGACGTTCCGCGAGTCCAAGCGGTGGGGGGGATATCGGCCGGCCGTGTTCCTTCAGCACGGCCTCGCGGTGGGCATGTTCATGTGCACGGCAGCGCTGGCCGGCTGGTGGATGTGGCGCAGCCGGGTGACCAGGAGTATTTACGGCGTTCCCATGGGATTGGCCGCGGTCGCCGTGCTGGCAACGGCGATCCTGTGCAAGTCCACCGGCGCGATTCTATTGCTCGCGGCGGGACTGGGGGTGCTGTATGCGTCGGTGAGGCTGCGAACGGTGGCGCTGCTGGTCTGTCTCGTGCTCTTTGCACCGCTCTACATGGGCTCACGGACATTGGGACTGTGGTCGGGACAGCAACTGGTCAATGCCAGCAGCGATATCCTTGGAACCGATCGCGCTCAATCGCTGGCGATGCGGATGCGGAACGAAGATCAGCTCGCGGCCAAGGGGATGGAGCGGCCGGTTTTTGGCTGGGGACGGTGGGGGCGAAATCACATCATCGATGCCGAAACCGGCAAGCACACCGTGACCGATGGCATGTGGGTGATCGCTCTGGGACAGGCGGGCCTCGTCGGACTCGCATCGTTCACGCTGCTCCTGCTGTTGCCGGTGGGCATGTTTATCCGGGGCTGCCCCGCACGCTTCTGGTCGCAGCCCGCGATCGCGGCGGCGGCGGCCATGGCGCTGCTGCTGGTGATTCACATGATCGACAATTTGTTTAACGCGATGGCCAATCCAATTTTCATGCTGGCGGCGGGTGGATTGCCGCAGGTGGCCTTCGCGTGCGCGGCCGCCTGTGCCGCCGCAAAAGCACCGCTCGCTCCCGCCCAGGCGGGCCGACTGATCGCCCAGCCCGTTTTGCGGAGAGTTTGATGGAAACTGCAACCTATAGTGACAAATATCAGAACCCCGCGACGGCGGAATGCTACGACAACGTAATCTGCGACGCCGAGGGGAGCGGCGCGCCGTTCTGGTCGGTCGAGCAGCGATTGCTGGAGAGATTGATCGCGCGGCATTGTCCGAATCATCGCCAGGCCGATGCGCTCGATTTTGCCTGTGGGACAGGGCGAATCCTGCTGTTTGTCCGGCCGAGGGTGAAGTCGCTGGTGGGCGTCGACATCTCCCAGGCGATGCTCGATCGGGCCAGCTCGAAGGTGAACGACACCAGGCTGATCTGTGCGGACATCGTGAACAACCCAAATGATGTTCCGGGCGAGAAGGACCTGATCACATCGTTTCGGTTTCTGCTTCTTTCGGGGGAGCCGCTGCGGACGAAATGTATTTCGGCTCTGGCGACAAAGCTGCGCGGCGGAAACAGCATCCTGATCCTCAACAGCCACGGCAATCCGAGGAGTTTTCGGGCGCTGGCGAATCTGAAGAACAAGCTTTTCAAGAAATCGGCCCAACCCCTGCCGGCATTCTCGATGAAGGATATGAGGGCGCTTGCGGAGCGCTGTGGATTGGAAATTGTCGCCGCCAGTGGGCTCGGGTTCGTGCCCAATGGAATCAGCAAGCTTCTGCCGCCGTGGCTCTATCGCGGCATCGAGCGGATATTGTGCGGCCGGCCGCTGATCTGGCGATTTGGCTCTGATCTGATGTTCGTTTGCCGAAAAAAAGCGTAATCGATGTATACCCTGACCATTGGTGTGCCATTCCGCAGGAGGGATGAGGAGCGTTGCGAGGTGGCCAGCGATTGGGCCAAGTCGCTGATCCTTCTGCGCGATTCGCTGGGCGGGCGGTTTGGGAAAATCACCGTGGCCGCGCCTGCGCTGCCGCTGGAGGATGGGTTGATTGGGCAGCAGACGCCGGCGATTCTGGATTGCCGGCGGGATGAGATTCAGTTTGAGCAACTGGGAGTGAAGGGTTGGCGGGCGCGGCAGTTTTGGCGCTCCTATCCCGCTATCCGCGCCGCCATCGATAAACTGGCGCAAGCGTCACAGGTGGTTCACTGCGGCATCAATGATCTGTGGCAGCCCCTCGCGATCATGGGCTTCAATGCGGCGGTGCGGGCGAATGTGACGAGCGTCTTTGTGCTCGATGGGGATGCGGTGCAGCGGATCGCGGACCTGGGCGCTGGGCGAGGCGCCATGGGCCGGTTCAAGGATGCCACCTACAGCAAGCTGTATATGCGAGTTGCCCGAAAGGCTGTCGCGAAGGCCGATCTTTCGCTGTTAAAAGGGCACGCCCTGCATGAGCGCTACGGACGGTATGCTCGCAATGCGAAGGATTTCTTCGACACCTCCTTTCATGCCAGCGACATTGTCCATCCACATCGCCTCCAGAAAAAATGCGCTGCCATTGCCCGAGGCGAGGCGATTCGCTGTCTGTCCCTGGGCCGGCTCGTGGATTACAAGGGTGTGGATCACACCATTCGCGCGATTGCCGAAGCCGCCGGCCGCGGCGCAAATGTCTTGCTCGACATCATCGGTGAAGGCCCGGCGGAAGAGGATCTCAGGCAACTGGTGCGCTCGCTGAATGCGGCCGACCGTGTGCGATTCCTCGGCCGCCGCCCCTATGGCCCCGAATTGCTGTCGGAAGTCGGCGGCTATCACCTGATGTTCTTCACCTCCACGGCCGAAGAAACGCCGAGAAGTCTCTTTGATGGAATGGCGGGTGGATGCGGGCTATTGGCTTTTGAACTTTCATTTACGCGGCAAGTTGTGGAGCAATTTGGACATGGAGCGGTGGTGGCGAAGGGGAATGTCACTGAGCTGGCGCGGTTGCTGCTGACGCTCCATCAGGATCGCGAGAAGCTGGTGAGTTGGATGAATTCAGCGGCGCAGCGCGCGGCGGAGAATACCGCCGAGGTGTGGTATCAGCGCCGGGCCCAATGGACCTTTGACGCCCACGAGCGTCACGAACAGCCCACGCGTACCATCACGGCGCCCATGCCCGTGGCGGCAGCTCATGAATCGGCCTGAAATCATCCACAAATCGAGCCTGCGCCGTCGTGCACTGCTGGGCTTGCAGAAGGCGATGTACTGGACCGGCAGCGCCGCCGCGTATGTCCGCGGGAAGGCGATCAGCGGCGCGACCATCCTTCTCTACCACAGCGTTCCGAACGCCAGCCTCGCCGGGTGGATCGACCCGGCGAACGCAATGCCCCCGGAGCATTTTGAGGCGCAGATGCGCTTCCTCTCGCGGCGACGGCGGGTGATCTCCATGAGCGAGCTGGTCGATTCCATCGCCGCCGGCCGACGACTCGAGCCCGGCACGGTCGTCATCACCTTCGACGATGGTTATCGCGATAATTTCGAGGTGGCCGCGCCGATTTTGGAGCGATATCGGCTGCCGGCCACCCTCTATCTGGCCACGCGGGCGATGGATGAAGGGAGGCTCTGGATAGATGAGCTTTATGCCATGTTCTGCCGGCGGACTCGCCATGAGCTGATGATTGCGGATCAACGCGTTGATCTCTCAAACCCCCAGGCGCGTTCGGGGGCGTATCGCTCGCTTGCCGACATTCTCAGCCGATCCGATCTCGATGGCCGGCGCAATCTGCTGATCAAGATCGAAGAGCAGCTTCGTCCCATGGCTTCTCCGCCACGGCTGATGTTGAACTGGAACGAAGTTCGTGATCTTGCTCGCCGCTATCCAAACATTGAAATTGGCATCCATACCTCCGACCATCTTGACCTCGCCGCCAATGAATCCGCGGCCCGCGAACAGATCGAGCGATCGCTGGTTGATGTGGAGCGCGAGTTGAGTCTGCAAGCCCGCCATTTCTCCTACCCCTACGGCCGATTTTCGGCCGGTTCGCAGGAGGTTGTCCGCAGCCTGGAACTCAAATCGGCCGTCGTCGCCGGCGCAAATTGTCTCATCGACGTCGACAGCGACCCGTTTGCCCTGGCGCGCATTGTCGCCCCCCAATCGATGTCGCTCCTCGCCTTTTGGACCAGCGGGGCGTATCCCGGTTTGCCCAGGGCCCTGTTGGGTCGCGCATGAATCTTGCAAACCCGGCGTTTCAAGTCGCTTGCCCTATCGGGAGTTCTCGTGACGAATAGCTTCCCTGATGTTCCTGTCTTCGTGCTGTGCGGCGGCCTGGGGACTCGCCTTCGTGAAGAGACGGAACTCCGGCCCAAACCGATGGTCCCGATCGGAACCCGGCCCATTCTCTGGCACATCATGCGGGCCTACTCGCGCCATGGGTTCAAGCGATTCATTCTCTGCCTCGGGTACAAAGCGGAGGTCATCAAGGCGTTCTTTCTGAACTACGCCTCCTTGAACAGCGACTTCACCGTCGATCTCAAGTCCAACAACCTCACCGTCCATTCCGTGGACCACGATCAGGACTGGACCGTCACACTCGCGGATACAGGCGAGCTGACGATGACCGGCGCCCGCGTCGCCCGCGCGGCGGCCAAGTACCTGGGCGACGCAACGCACTTTGCCGTGACTTATGGGGATGGGCTCACCGACGCCAATCTTGCGGAGGAGTTCCAATTTCATCTGGCCCAGCACTGCCACGGGACGGTCCTGGGCGTCAACCCGCCTTCGCGATTTGGCGAGCTGAGGGTCGATGGCCCGCAGGTTCAGGAGTTCGCAGAAAAGCCGGATTTCGCCGACAACTGGATCAATGGCGGCTATTTTTTCTTCCATCGCAATTTTCTTCCGTACCTGTCGGCCCAGGAATCCTGCGTCCTGGAGCGCGAACCTCTGGTGAGACTCGCACACGATGGGCAACTGGCCATATTCAAGCACCGTGGATTCTGGGCCTGCGTGGATACGCAGCGCGACCGGGAATACCTGGAAAAATTGTGGGCGTCGGGCAAACCGCCGTGGGTGGTGTGAAGTTTTTGTCTGCTAATTCCATTTGAGAATCCAATGAAAGCATTCGTTACCGGACACAAAGGATACATCGGAACGCACCTGGTGGATGTTCTCAGGAAGGCCGGACATCAGGTGACGGGTTGTGACATCGATCTTTTCGGCGGGTGCAACTGGGAGCCGGTTCCCAGGGCGGATAAGGATTTTGTGAAGGATGTGCGGCAGATCACGGTGGATGATCTGAAGGGGCATGACTGCGTGATGCACCTGGCGGCCATCTCCAATGACCCGATGGGCGCGATCAATGCGAAACTCACGTTTGACATTAACCGCGACGCCTCAATCCGGCTGGCCCAATTGGCCAAACAGGCCGGAGTCCCGCGGTTTCTCTTCGCGGGTTCTTGCTCGGTTTACGGGCAGGGTACGAAACTGGACCTGGACGAGGGCGATCCGCTCAATCCGCTGACGGCCTACGCGCAGTCGAAAATCGAAACCGAAAAGGCGGTCTCTGAACTGGCCGACGCCAACTTCTCCCCGGCGTTTCTGCGCAATTCGACCGCGTACGGTCATTCACCCATGCTTCGGATCGACCTCGTGGTCAACAATCTGCTGGGTTCGGCCATGGCATTTGGTGAAATCCGCATCCAGAGTGATGGCTCGCCGTGGCGGCCGCTGATTCATTGCCGTGACATCGCCCGGGCATTCCTGGCCTTCGCCCGCGCGCCGCGCGACATCATTCATAACAAGGCGGTCAACGTCGGCGCTAATAGTGAGAACTATCAGGTCCGCGACGTGGGCAATCAGGTGCAGCGGCTGATGCCTTCGGCCAAAATCGCCTACACGGGCGAAGTCGGGGCCGACCCTCGCAACTATCGCGTCAACTTCGACATGCTCTACAGACTTCTTCCGGACTTCAAACTTCAATACAACCTGGTGTCCGGGATGGAGGAGTTGCATCGCAAGATGGTGGAGCATGGGTTCACGAAGAAGGATTTCGAGGGCGATCAGTTTGTGCGCCTTCGTTCCATTAAGAAAACGCTGCACAAGATCCAATAATCGCCCCATCCCGCAATCGACACGGAAAACACGATGATCTTCACTGAAACGCCGCTGAAAGGCGCATTCCTGATCGACCTGGAAAAACGCGGCGATGACCGCGGCTTTTTTGCACGCGCATTCTGCGAGAAGGAATTTGCAGCGCACCAGTTGTCCACCCGGTTTGTTCAGGTGAACAACTCGCTCAGCGCCCAGCGAGGGACGTTGCGGGGAATGCATTATCAATTGGCTCCCAAGGCCGAGACAAAACTCGTTCGCTGCATTCGTGGCGGGCTGTACGACGTCATCCTCGATCTTCGCAGGGAGTCGCCAACATTCGGCCAGAGTTTCGGCGCTGAGTTGACGGCCGAGAATCGCCGCATGATGTATGTTCCCAAGGGCTTCGCCCATGGATTCATCACATTGGTGGACGGCGCTGAGGCATTCTATTTTGTGGACGAGTTCTACGCCCCCGAAACCGAGCGCGGCGTGCGCTGGAACGATCCACGCTTCGCCATCAAATGGCCCATGACGCCGGTGGTGCTCTCCGACAAGGACCGCGACCATCGGGACTTTGATCCCACCTGGCATCTGGCTCCTGGCACGACGAAAGCACCATGAAAATCCTTTTCACCGGCGCCAGTTCATTCACCGGCTATTGGTTCGTCCAGGAACTGTCACGTGCTGGCCATGAGGTGACGGTGATCTTTCGTCGCCGCCCGGAAGAGTACCCCGATGAGCTGCGGCGAAAGCGGGTGCAGATGCTGCAAAAAATCTGCCATCTGGTTTTCGGTCTGGATTTCGGCCGTGAGAAATTCCTCGAACTCGTCAAACAACCTGGCTGGGATGTGCTCTGCCACCATGCCGCCGATGTGACCAACTACAAGAGCCCGGATTTCAATGTGGCGGCCGCAGTCGAGAACAACACCCGCAATCTGGCCGCCGTTTTGAATGCAATGAAGAGCGCAGGCTGCTCCAGGGTGGTGCTGACCGGCAGCGTGTTTGAGAATGATGAGGGGGCAGGTTCCGAGGGACTGCCCGCGTTCTCGCCCTACGGCCTGTCAAAGGCTCTGACCGCTCAGATGTTTCGCCACTATGCCGCTCGATCGGGCTTGAGCCTGGGCAAGTTTGTCATCCCCAACCCCTTCGGACCCTTCGAGGAGCCTCGCTTCACCGCGTACCTGGTCAAGAACTGGTTCGCGAACGCGACTCCCGCCGTGAGCACCCCGGCTTACGTGCGGGACAATATCCATGTGTCTTTGCTGGCCAAAGTCTATCTAAGCTTTGTTCAATCGCTGCCCGCGGCGGCCGGATTCACCAGGATCAACCCCAGCGGTTATGTCGAAAGCCAGGGGAGCTTTGCTTTGCGGTTCGCCCGTGAAATGCAACCGCGGCTGCGGCTGCCCTGCCAGCTTGAGCTCAAGCAGCAGGCTGACTTCTCCGAGCCTCGCATCCGCATCAACACCGATTTGCCCGATGCCGCTGCCCTCGGCTGGGATGAGAGCACGGCATGGGATGGCATGGCCGACTTCTACCGACAGCTTCACTCCAAATGAGCGTGATCGCACAACAACATGGTGTCCCGCGCGGTCCAATCGATGACCGCAGCGAGCGCGCTGACGTGGCCGTAATCGGCGGCGGCATCGTGGGGCTGGCCACGGCCATGGCGCTGGCATC
>JBGPEF010000238.1:0-8287 GCA_041482675.1 Tepidisphaeraceae bacterium
CTGACGAAGCCCGGCCCCATTGAAGCGCATAGCTAATTTCTACCTCGCCTAACCCATTGTGGCGGTTTACCTGCCGCAGTCATGGACGGGCTTCTGACGCGCCCGAATCGGGGTGTCGCTCACCAGGATGTGCTGGGTCTTGGCCGTAGGCTTGCCCGCATCCAGCCGCTCGTACTCCTCCAGCTTATGAAGGCGCTTCAGGGCGGAGGATTGTTCCATTTGCAACAGACGGTTCGCAGCGATCACGACGGCGGCCTGTTCGACGAAAGGCCGCTCGCCAGCATCGCGGATCAGATCGTCCAGCGCGGCGAAATAGGTCTGCTTTCGCTCTGGATTGATTTGCCAGCCACGCCGGATGGCTTCCGCCAGGAGGCCGAGGTCGCGGGGGTTCGAGATGTCGATGGAGCCGACAAGATACCCCTCCCCCTCACCGAGGGGGGCAGGTGGGTCTTTCGGTGGGCTCTCGATTCTACACGTTGTCTGGTTGCTATTCTCCATATCCATCCTTCGGCAGTCACGAGTTCATCTTTAATCTCATCTGGTGCTCCTGTTTTTATCCTGTTCTCAGGATCATTTGAGTAGCGGAGCCACCGCTCAGCAGCCGGCCTTCGCAGCTTTCACCATAGCCACGATGCCCGCCTTAAGCGCCGCCGGCAGGCTTGGCCAGGCACCTGCGATAACGTGAAGCACTCAGGCGCCAGCCAGCCGGCTCATTCCCCCCGCTCCCACTCCGGACCACTGACCGGCAAGTACACCTTCAGGCCATTGTCGGTTATCTCCACATTGCGATAGCGCATCCTTGGGCGTTGGCGCTTCACCTGCTTGGCCATGTCCAAAACGCGGGGCATCAGCGCGTCTATCATGGCGCGATCCTTGATCGGGTGCATGCCATTGGCGCGGGCGATCTGCCGGATGATGCCGGCGTAACGCTTCCAGTATGGTCGGTAGTTCGCGTCAGGCTTCGGTTGCCATCGCCGTTGCGGCGGATCAGGCCAGCAGCATAGTCCGCCGCCCGGTCGATGCGGCCAGGGATAGGCTTCGCACCGGCACTTGCGGCGGCCCTTGTCGCGGGCCTTGCGCTTTGCCCGCTCCTGGGCCTTGGCTTCCTTCTCCAGCCGATTTATCTCCCGCCAGTATTCCCGCAACGGCGGTAAACCAAACGTTGCAATCCATTTAGGCGGTCGGGCCATGCTGTTTTACTCCCAATAACGTGCTCAAATTCCCGGTCACGCTCAGCGCAAAACCCGTCCCTCCGGATTCGCTTATGCTGGTGAGTTATTCGCCGGGGAAGCCGTTTTAATACTGATTGTGCCGGATTCTGCGCCGCCTTGCAGGGGGATGCCTGAGTTTCCAGCAGTATTAAGAGGTAGTTCAAGTCCCACGAGGACGCGATTTTCACGTTCTGATCAGTCAACCCCATTACCGTTTCGGTTGACTTTGCCGTGTTCTTACGGATTTCCGCAACGGTTGAACCTGTTGCCGCATCAAACTCGTTGGAACGATTGCGGCCTCACTCACTGGACGGCCTTTGAGTGTGCTTCAGCCGCGGAATCGAAAGGAGATCGCCATGTTCACAAAAACTGCCAGGGTTTTGGTACTGGGCGCGGTAACCGGCACTGCATTCGTAGCGGCCGGGTGTACATCGAATTCGAAGCAGCCCCCCTATGCGTTGACTGGAGAGGCTCGGAATCAGACTTCAGATCAAGACCAGGCCCGTGGGGCATGGAAAGCGGGCACGGGAATCGATCCGCGGACTGGTAAGAGGTAATCTTTGCTTTCAGCGCTGCAAAACCTGATGGCCGCCGTCCGACATCCGGCGTTCGATCCCGTTTTGTTCCGTATCGGACCGGCGGCCATCCGGTGGTACGGGTTGGCATATGTCGCAGCTTTCATCCTGGGGTATTCGGCTTTGCGAAGGATGACCCGAAATTGGCTACGCATTGCCCCCGCACAATTGGGTGATCTAGTCACATGGTGCGGCCTCGGTGTTGTTGCTGGCGGTCGCGCGGGCTGGTGGCTGTTCTATCACAGAGCATTGGGGGCGGCAGAGCCGCGGTACGAACCGATTGCGCTCTGGCATGGAGGGATGAGCTTCCACGGGGGCGTGATCGGGGTGGGAGTCGCGCTGTTCTTCTGGTCATGGCGAAACCGCGCCTCATTTTGGAATCTCGCCGATGCCGTCGCCATGGCCGCACCCATTGGTCTGTTTCTTGGCCGGATCGCCAACTTCATCAACGCTGAACTGGTTGGCCGAGCAACAGATCTCCCATGGGCGATCATTTTCCCCGGCGAGACGATTCCGCGGCATCCTTCCCAAATGTACGAGGCGATCTTGGAAGGGCCGGTGCTGGGTACTTTGCTCTGGCTATTGCGGCGGCAGAGGCGGCCGCGAGATGGGCAGATTCTCGCTTCGTTTCTCGTGCTTTACGGCCTATTTCGATTTGCAGTCGAGTTCACGCGTGAACCAGATGCCGAACTCGGCTTCGTCGCTTTTGGCTGGCTCACGATGGGCCAGTTGCTGAGCGTGCCCTTGATAGTGGGCGGTATCATCCTGTGGTTTGGCCGCGCATGCGCTTCCCGTGGTATTCATGAGGGGTGGCGAGATATCACCGAAAACGAGGCGATTGCGCGGCCTTATCGAGGAGCGTGAGCGGCAGAGACGCGGGTGAGTGCAAATTATCGGCTGGTACCATCCAATCCCCGTTTGCGTATCACAAGTCCAATTGCCATCGAATTCGATCAACCAGCATTCTAAGCGCGCAAGCTGCGGAATCTCTGGATTTTCTCAAAGTAAAACGCCCTGCCACAGTGCATGGAGCTCCTTGTTCGTGAGCGACCATTTCAGTGGTGCTTGTACCAGCCAACGCCTTTGATGTCGTTCCACGAAGTGGTCTGGTGGCATAGTTGGCACTGACTGACGTTCGCGTGGGGCCTTTCAGCGACCACAACTGAAACCATTTGGAAATGCTCCATGTAGTGGCTGGGGGGAGCCTGGTGACATTGCGCACAATCGGTGGAACTCGCCGAAGGATGGCGAAATTCCGGGATCGTCCATTTGTCGGCCGTGTGACACTGCGAGCAATTCTGGCCGAAGAGCTTGAAGTGGCGGTCCTGGTTTGAGTGACAGCTTGCACAATTCAGCAGCGCTTCGTGAGCACTCAGTCCTGAGGCACCGCGATCGGTCGTCGAATCGACGCTGCGGTCTTTGAGCCAGGCAATAAGGTTGTTTCGTGAGGCATCAGCCGATGTTGAATGCTCAGGCTCCCGAAGGCCTATTTTGGCCAGGGCACCATGGTTCATCCGCCTTAGATTTGCAGTCTCTCCCTGGTGCTCGGTATGACATTCCCGGCAGCTTCCGATGCTGGCGTGAAATGCTGTCGGCTGTCGCTGCAAAAGCGACTCATTATTGGCGTGACAAACCACGCATTTGCCAACCTCCACGCCTTTCACTGGCGTATGACACGAAGCACAGTTGTTCTCCAGGAATCGATGAGAGTCGGACAGGTGGCCGGGAATGACCTGGCGCTGCCAGGTGATCGGCTTCGAGAGCGTCGGCCACTTCGCCCAGACAACTGCGGCCGCCGCCAAGAGCAGAGCGCCGAGGACAAAGCTGACCAGCTTGGCTCGAGACGACGCGTTCATGTGAACCACCGAATTCCAAAATGAATTCCTGACCATACGTGCAGCGCCAACAGCACATACAGGATGATGCTGATGACAATATGAAGTCTCAACCACCAGCCAAAGAGCTGCTTAAACATCTCATGGCTCTTGATCGCATATTCCACATCAGCGATGGACTCGGCCAGTGCAATGGCTCGCTTCGGTGCAGCTACGCTTGCAGACCCAGCACTAACGGATCGCAACAAAACGCTTGCGACCCACCGCGAGAGCAGTCCCGAAAATGGCCGCAACAAGAGCCGTTGCTCGGGATGCGCCGCCAACTCACCTGCCGTCTGTCGATATGCGAGCTCTAACTGAGTCAGCATCTCACGTTTTTCATGGATCGTTTGCGAGAATTGGTTCATGAGGTATCGCCCCGTGAAGCCGCTGAGCACCACCAGGAGCATCATTGCCGTCAGGGCGATCCCCAGAGTGCTATCGAACTTGTGACCCGTGTGCAGGAGGACAAGAATTGGGCCAAAAACGCCCGCGTAGATGTGCCAGGTCAACAGCGTCCGCATCGAAATGAAGCGCGCGATCCATCGCTTGAGCGGCTTGATTCGCTTTACGACAAGGTAAGCTAACGGAACGAGCATCAGCGCTGATCCGGATACGGCCAGCACTCCGCCCCAAAAACTCCCGGCGAATCGAGGCGATCGGTGGAGCAAGAAGCCCAACCAGAGGAGGAGCATCAGAACAACAAGCCCGCTGACGATGATCCGTTCGCGTTCCTTCATGCCTCACCTGCAGGCTCGCAGGCCGTTCGGGCCGATGGCCTCGCAGCAGCCCGCGAAATTTCACGCTGTAAGAAATAGTTCAAAGCGGTCCGCAGCACAACGATTGCCGCTAGTTGTCCGATGTCGTTCCAGCTTGGAGTCACCATCGTTTTGAGGATGTCTGCCGCTAAAAGGAATTCCAAAGCCAGCACCAGCCAGCGACCCAGGCGCAGCCGCACGACCTCGCTGGCATCGGGACTTCGGTTGACGTGGAGCAGGACGGGCATCGCACCGGCCACCGCCTCGGTCACGGCGGCTGCAATCATGGCGGCGGCGCCGGCCTGGACCACGACCGCCGTGTACGTCGTCCATAGTTTGACCATTCCCGACATCACTGTTTCCGTCCAATCCATGCAGATCCTGAGGCGACCATCGTGACGTTATCCGTTTCCCGCGCCAGCTTGGCAGGTCACGGAGCCGCGTCATGGTCGCGCCGAGGATTCAGCCAACAATCTTGAAACGATCCGTCGTCCCGTACACGTTTGGGACGCAGCCATCGCCACTGCAACCGCAGGCCGCGCATCGCGGCGACTGATCCGTCTGCCCGAACTCGCAGCACCATTGCCCATCGACCACGAATTTGTAGTGATAGAATCCCGGCAGCAGTTCCAACACGGTCGTCCATTGGCCATTGTCCCGGCCGGTCATCGGATTTGCCCTGGTGTCCCAATTGTTGAAACTCCCGACCAGGAATACCTGCTTGGCACCCGGTGCTCGGCAACCGAATTCGGCTCGGCACCGTTCGGGAGACTCGGTCGGGGTGTTGGATTGCTTCGTTTCGGTGTTTCTCATATGACGCCTTTCAAGCCTCCGCGACCACGTTCACCGTGGAGTTGGTCCTGACAGCCCAAATGCTTCCGATTGAATCATCTAGCGTAGCCCGCCGGTGGAACGCACCTGTCGCACGCGATTCCCTCCGGAGCGCATCGGGCGCACTTGACCATCAGCACGTCCTGCTCGGTATAGATGGACATCTCGGTATTGCATTCCTCGCAGACGTGCCGTGCAATCATCTTGTTGGTGCGCAGGCCAGCGAGTGGGCCGCCTGTGCCCCTAGCTTTGACGATTTCATCGTAGCACTTGGCACAAACCGTCACTTTCCCGGGCGGGGCTGCCGTCATGGTGTGCCTATGGCTTTGGCAGCCGCTAGGCCCTGTCGCAAGCAGAGCGCACCAAATAGTAAAAAGTCGAAGAATCTGTAAAGCGTTCATTCGAGATCTCCGTCTCGTGTTGTCTTCACGCTCATAGATGCACACACTCACGCCTCAACCGTCACATTGCCGGTAGACTTGGCCTGGCACGCCAGGATGATGCCCTTTTCTTTATCGCCCGGCTCCAACCCCTCCTGGACAGCCATGCTCACTTCTCCGGAGGTCATCTTGGTGCGGCAGACGCCGCAGGTTCCGACACGGCAGGAGTAGTCAATATCGACTCCGTTGTCTTCGGCCACTTCCAGGATGACTTTGTCGGGTGGCAGCGGCGCTGACTTGTCCGATATCGAGAAGGTCACGGTGGGAAGGGCAACCGCGGCGGCTTCCACTTTTCCGCCGCCTGTGGGTGGAGCGGCGGGTTTCTGCGCCGCGCGTTCCACCTTACCGGCGGCCGGGCCGAATGCCTCGACTTTGATCCGCTCGCGCGGCACGCCGAGTTCTGCAAGCATCTGCTTCGTCGATTCCATCATGGGGACTGGCCCGCAGATATGAACGTAGCGTGTCGGGAGATCGGGCACGGACTGCGTTATCAGTTCTTTGGTGATGCGGCCCGTCGGGCCTTTCCACTCCGTGCCCTCGGGGCGTGAAATCGTAACGACCACGCGCAGGTTCGGATGGCGATGCTGGAGGTATTCGAGCTCCTCGCGGAAGATGATGTCCTGAGGCGTGCGGCACACGTAGAGGAGGAAGATGTCGCCGGTCCAGCTACGGTCGAGCAGGTAGCGCAGGACGCTCATCAGGGGCGTGATGCCGACGCCGCCGCCGATAAGGAGGATGCACTTGCACTCCCGCCCGGTGAATATGAACGTGCCCGCCGGGCCCGAACACTGCACTAGGTCTCGTTCATTGACGTGCGTGTGAAGGAAACCGGAAACGACGCCGCCCTCCTCGTGCTTGACGGTCAGCTCCGCGTAGTCCTGCTGCGTCGGCGAAGACGCGATGGTGTAGCTGCGTTTCACCGGCTTGCCATCGGTCGGGACTGTGACGGTGAGGAACTGTCCCGGCAGAAATCTGAACGGCAGCACCCCGCCGATGGGGTTCATGAGCCGGAACGTCTTTACATTCGGCGTCTCCTGGAAGATACGGCTTACTTGCAGGTTGCCGGACCATTTCTTGGCCTGCGGCTGAAGCGAGGCTGAAGGCGCCTGCGCGATGGGGGTGGGGACGGCAGAGGCTCCCAGAGCCGCTGATGCGGTTCCTGTGCCCTCCGTGGCCGGCGCGCCACCCGTGAGACCCTGTAGAAGCAGACTTGCTCGTCGCATCTTAAAGAAGTACATCCAGATGACAGCGACAGAGAAGCCGGTAAGCAGCACCATGATGAATAGGTGGAACAGCGAGAGGCCAAACGGCCCATGCGCCACCTCCGGGGTCACGGAAGACGAAAGGTTCATCTCCTGCTTAAACCACTGCATGGCCACATCACGCGGGGCCTTTCCCTCGGCAAGGGCGCGTCGAGCAGCCAGTCCGCTCTCAAAGATCGCCATCCCCTCCCGCACCTGGGCGGTCGCCTCTTGCATTGCCCTGGAATCCTTCTTCGCTGAGGCTTCCGACAATCGCTCCAAAGCCGCAGAGATACTCCGCACGCCAGCCTGCATTCGCTCGTGCGCCTGCGCCCCGACCGTCGCCCGCTGCTGCGGCGTCAGCTCAGGCAAATCCATGAGCGATGGGTATATCTCCTTCGGGGCGGGTGCCCCCATCTGCTTCATCATCTCTCCCATCATCCCGGACATACCTCCCGACGCCGGTGAAGTAGTCGGCTGCGGCGCACCCTGGCCCGGGTGATGTTTCGCGTGCTCTTCTGCGGAAACCTGAGCGAGTAATAGCGCGGGGGCGAACGTGAGGCAGACGCATAGACAGCTCACCGCAAATAGAACGCCGCGCTGACCACCTGCCGATTGATCCTCCCTAATCCGCATTACTTCACCTCTACGACAGGCTCGGCCACAGTACCTGCCGGGTGCTTGTACCAGCCCGGATCCTCATAGCTGTTGATTCCCTTGCGCACTTTGACGACCGTGAACATCCCGCCGCCGTCGATCTCGCCAAACGGGCCCTCCGCACCGCCCATGCCCAGCGTGTTAACTGGGCGGCCCATGTCCATCGTTCCGGCCATGCCGGGTCCCATTGCCATATAGTTTGGATAGTATCGGCGGATGCGCGCGTCCAGATCGTTGGTCTTCATCCCGACGGTAATCGGAAGGTTGTGGCCCATCCCGTTCATCAGGTGATGCACCTTGTGGCAGTGCAGACCCCAGTCCCCTTCCGCGTCGGCCACGAACTCGATATCGCGCGTGGAACCAGTCGGAATATTGATGGTAACTTCCGGCCATTGCGCGGATTCCGGGATTGGGCCGCCATCGGTCCCGGTTACCTTGAATGAGAAGCCGTGCAAATGCATTGGGTGCGCATTTGTCGTGCTAAGGTTGCCAAAACGGACACGCACGCGCTGGCCGAGTCCAACCACCAGTGGCTCGGTAGCCGGGAATACCTTTCCGTTGAGCGTGAAGAGGTTGAAGTTAGTCATCTCGGTGGGGTCAGGCGTGTACGCGCCCGCCGTCAAGAGCCACTCGTTAAGCAAGATCGCGAAGTCGCGGTCCACGATCGGGGCCCGCCGCTGCTTGGGGTGAACGATGAAGA
>JBGPEF010000239.1:0-8286 GCA_041482675.1 Tepidisphaeraceae bacterium
ACGTGCGGAAGAGCAATTGCTCTTTTGCCGCCACGAATGCCAGGAAACTCGGGACGGCATTTGTGACCAGGCTCAAGAGAAACTGCTCAATAACCCGTACGTTTCATGAAACAGAGACCCCGCTGATGCGCATCAGCGGGGTCTCTTTGTTTCCGCGTCGATTCCTGTCTTGCCGTGCGTTACTTTCCCTGTTTTCCCGGAATGAGAACTGATTTGGCACGAAGAATATTCGGCCGCGCCCTCAACCGATTCAACAGCGCATCCGGCGGCGGCGAATCGGTCTTGATCAGCATCAGCGCCACCGCCGACCCATCCGGATGAATCTCCCTCGAGATCACCATGTCGGCAATATTCACCCCCGCATCCCCAAAGCTGGTCCCCACCATCCCAATGACCCCCGGCATGTCCTTATTGACGATCATCACCATGTTCCCCTCAGGGATCATGTCCATGCTGAAATTGTCGATGCGGAGAATCCGCGGCAGGCCATCCAGATAAACCGTCCCCAGCACCCGGTGCGATTCCCCATTCTGCCCCTCCACCCGCACTCCTACGATATCCCCCACCAAACCGGCCGGCGGCGCAGGCTCATTGATCGCCACCAGCTCGATCCCCCGGCTCCGCGCCAAATGCTCCACGTTGATCACATTCACCGGCGTATCCAGGTGCGGTTGGAGCAGCTCCACCGTCGCCAGCCGAAGCAGCGTATTCATCAATTTCGAGGCTCGCTGCCCCGAAACCCGCAGCGTGATCGCCTTGTATCCACCCTCGGAATAACCCGTCAACAGCGACCCGATCCTCCTCGCCAATTCCGCAAACGGAGCCTCATCCGGCGGCAAATCCAGCCGAATTCCACCCGCATTCACCGCCCCGCGAATCTCCCCATTCTTCAGATAGGCCACGATCGCCTTGCACGCATCCACCGACACCGCGGTCTGCGCCTCATCCGTGCTGGCCCCCAGGTGCGGCGTCAGCACCACATTCTCCAGCGCAAACAGCGGATGATCCTTCGGCGGCGGCTCGACCTGATAAACATCGATGGCCGCCCCGGCGATCTTCTTTTCCTTGATCGCCTCCGCCAGCGCCATCTCATCCACCACCTCACCCCGTGAATCATTAATCACCAGCAAATTCGCCTTGGCCTTGTTAAACAGCCGCTCCCGATTCAGCAGATGCCTCGTCCCCTCCCCACCGGGCACATGAAACGTGATCACATCCAACTGCGCCAGAAACTCATCAAAATCCCGGATCATCCTCACTTTGCCATCCAGAGCCGTCTGCGAGGAAAAGTAGGGATCGAATCCCAGCACCGTCATTTCCATCGCGATCGCCCGCGACGCCACCGTCCGACCGATCCTTCCCAGACCCACCACGCCCAGCGTCTTGCCCGCCAGTTGCGTCCCCTGATACTTGTTGCGCTGCCACTGCCCAGATTTTACGTGCGCATGGGCCGCCGGAATCTTGCGGGCCAGCGACATCATCAGCGCCAGCGCGTGCTCCGCGGTTGATAGCGTAGAGGCCTCTGCCGTATTAAGTACGAGTATCCCTTTGGCCGTCGCCGCATCCAGATCGATGTTGTCCACCCCCACCCCCGCCCGGGCAATCGCCTTCAACTTCCCCGGATTCTCCAGCACCCTGGCCGTCACCTTCGCCCCCGACCGCACAATCAGCGCATCATACCCCCCCACCATCCCGGCCAATTCATCCTCCTTCAGCCCGACGTTGGTGTCGAACTCAATCCCCGTCTGCTTCAAAAACTCCAGGCCTTCCTCGGCCAATTTATCGGCGACCAATATGCGCATGAGCGGCTTCCTTCAATGAAAAGGGCGAATCCTAAGGAAGGCTGCTCAGCCGGGCAAGATCAACACAACCCCGACAAGCGGCCTCCCCCGTATGGAAAAGCGATGACAATTCGCAAACAGGTTGATACGCTGTGAGCCATGCCCTCAAAAGGGAACAGGCTTTCGCTGTTAGTTGCCCTCCTCACCCTAGTTGCGCTCCGCGGCGTCGCCTCAGCCGACAACATCGATTTCCAGCGCGACATCCAACCCATCCTCAAATCCACTTGCTACCAATGCCACGGCCCCGACAAGCAGAAGGGCAAGCTCCGTCTCGATTCCAAATCTCTGGCCCTCCACGGCGGCAAATCAGGCAAAGCCATCGTCCCCGGCCACAGCGCTGACAGCGCCCTCATCCAACGCCTGACCAGCAAGGATGAAGATGAGCGCATGCCCCAGGACCGCGAGCCGCTCAGTCCCGAGCAAATCGCCACCATCCGTGCCTGGATCGACCAGGGCGCGCCCTGGCCCGATGAGGCCTCGGCCGCAGATGCCAAAATCGAGAAGCACTGGTCCCTGATCCCGCCCAAGCGCTCGGAAATTCCCGCCGTCGCGCGCACCGATTGGCCGCGCAACGATGTCGATCGTTTCATCCTCGCCCGATTGGAGAAGGAGCACATCGGCCCATCTCCCGAGGCCACCAAGCTCCAATTGCTCCGCCGCCTCAGCCTCGATCTGATCGGCCTCCCCCCCACCATCGATGAGCTGGAAAAATTCCTCTCCGATGAATCCCCCGACGCCTATGACAAACAGATCGAGCGCCTCCTCGCCTCTCCCCAATATGGCGAGCGCTGGGCCCGCCACTGGCTCGATCTGGCCCGTTACGCCGAAAGCGAAGGCTTCAAGGCCGACGAAACCCGTCCCAACGCCTGGCGTTATCGCGACTACGTCATCAACGCCTTCAACACCGACAAGCCCTACGACCGTTTCATCAAGGAGCAGCTTGCCGGCGATGAACTTTGGCCCGATGATCCCGAAGCGCGCGTCGCCACCGGTTTCAACCGCCATTACCCTGACGAATCCAACGCCCGCAACCTCCTCCAGCGCCGCCAGGAGATTCTCAACGACATCACCGACACCACCGGCGCTGTTTTTCTCGGCATGACCTTCGCCTGCGCCCGCTGCCACAATCACAAATACGACGACATCTCCCAGGCCGACTATTACCGCCTCCAGGCCTTCTTCGCCAACGTTCGCGCTGATGACAACATGCTCCT
Organism: Tepidisphaeraceae bacterium; assembly: GCA_041482675.1. Lineage (GTDB taxonomy): Bacteria > Planctomycetota > Phycisphaerae > Tepidisphaerales > Tepidisphaeraceae > JBGPEF01. Next base: position 3,056 of record JBGPEF010000239.1, read on the forward strand.
CGCTCCTCCCGACAAGTTGAAGGAATATCGCGATAAGCTGGCCATCTGGGAGGAGAAGACCAGGACGATTCGTGACGAGATGGCCAAAATCGAAGAGCCCAAGCGCAAGGCGCTGCTCAAGGATTATTTCGACAAGTATCCCAAGGAAGTGCAGACGGCGCTGATCAAGAAGCCGGAGGATCGCACGCCGCTGGAGTGGCATTATTACCACAAGGCGATGTTGTACATGTCGCCGACAAGCCACCAGTTTTTGGCCGATGCCGAGCCGGTCGCAAAGAGTCTCAAAGGCGAAGCCAAGCAGAAGTACGACCAGCTCAAGGCGCAGCTGGATAGTTTCAAGGATCTGCATCCCGGTGAATTGCCGATCGGAACCGGCCTGGTGGACGTCGGCCGCGAAGTGCCGCACACGTACATTCTGCGGAAAGGCGCATACGATGCGCCGACGGTCGAAGTCCAGCCCGCCTTCCCCAGCGCCTTCGCTGACGATGCCCAGCCGTCATTCCGGCCTTCCGAGAATTCCTCCGGCCGTCGCACCGCCCTCGCCAACTGGCTCGCCTCTCCCGAAAATCCCCAGACCGCCCGCGTCATGGTCAACCGCATCTGGCACCACCATTTCGGTCGCGGCATCGTCGCCACTCCGTCCGACTTCGGCGTGCAGGGCGAGCGCCCCATTCATCCCGAACTGCTGGACTATCTCGCCACCGAATTCATCAAAAACGGCTGGAGCATCAAGGCCATGCACCGCCTCATCGTCACCTCGGCCACCTATCGCCAATCCGCCGGCTACGACCCCATCGCCGCCAAGATCGATCCCGAAGATCGGCTGCTCTGGCGTCACCCGCGCCATCGCCTCGAAGGCGAAGCCATCCGTGACAGCGCCCTGGCCATCTCCGGCCTGCTCAATCCCACGATGGGCGGCCCCAGCATCTTCCCGCAAGTCCCCGACGGCATGGAATCCCGCGGCGGCTGGCACGTCAATTCCGACGCCAACGAACGCAATCGCCGCAGCGTCTACGTCTTTGTCCGCCGCAACACCCGCTATCCCATGTTCGAAGCCTTCGACATGCCCGATACGCACGAGTCGTGCGGGCGGCGCTACAACACGATCACGCCGATCCAGGCGTTGTCGCTGCTGAACGACAGGCAGACGATGGATTGGGCGAAGGCCTTCGCTTCCAAAGTAATCGAAGCCGCCGGCGATGATGAACAGCGCCAGATCGAAACCGCCTATCGCACGGCTCTCGGCCGCAAGCCCACCCAATCCGAATCCCAGGCCGTCCTCGACTTCTTCCGCCGCCACGAGCCCATCATCTCCGACCGTCTCGCCCGCAAGGAGCGCATCGCCGTCCCCGCGAAGATGCCGGCCGGCATGAGCGCTTCCCATGGCGCAGCCGTCGTCGATTTTTGCCACATGCTCATCAACGCCAACGAGTTCGTTTACACCAATTGACCGCGAATTCCGCGCGTCGAATTTTCCGCGAGAAATCCCTACAATGACGGGTCTATGTCCCAGGCCCAGTTGGTTGCTCAGCCGGTGAGCGACGATCATCCGCACACCGATCTCCCCTCTTCACCGGGACTGCTCCGCCCCGCCATTTCCCTGGCCCAGCGCGAACTCGTCCGCTTCCTCCGCCAGCGCCATCGCATCATCGGCGCACTGGCCACCCCGCTGGTCTTCTGGCTGCTCATCGGCGGCGGAATGGGCCGCAGCCTCACCTTCGGCGGCAGCGGCGGCGAATCCTACATCCGCTTCTTCTTCCCCGGCACGCTGGTGATGATCCTGCTCTTCACGGCCATCTTCTCCACCATCTCCATCATCGAAGACCGCCGCGAAGGCTTCCTCCAATCCGTCCTGGTCTCACCGATCTCCCGCCAGACCATCGTCCTGGGCAAAGTCCTCGGCGGAACCGCTCTGGCCACCGGGCAGGGCCTGATTTTCCTCCTCCTCGCCCCTCTGGTCGGCCTCCACTTCACCGCCATCTCGTTCCTGCTCTGCCTCCTGCTCATGGCCATCATTTCCTTCGCGCTCACGGCCCTTGGCTTCTGCATCGCCTGGCGCATGAGCTCGACCCAGGGATTTCACGCCATCATGAACCTGTTCCTCATGCCCATGTGGTTCCTCTCCGGCGCGCTCTTTCCCCCCGATGGCGCATGGTGGGGATTGCGGTTGATCATGTGGCTCAACCCACTGACTTACGGCCTGCTGGCCTTGCGTTATCTGCTCAACCCCGCAAGGCCCATCGGCGGGCCGGGCTTGAGCATCAGTCTTTCGGTGACCTGCGTATTTGCCGTCGGCCTGTTTTTCCTGGCCAGCCTGGTGGCTCGCAAGACCATCGCCGCCGACCTGCAATAGAATCGACGACCCATGACCCGAACTCAGAAATCCCTGACCATCACCCTGTGGGCGCTGCTGGTGATCGCCATGGTCTCCTTCGTCGCCTCCGGCATGTGGCGGCCTCGCGAATCCGAGCGATTCTTTGAGATACCCGACTTCCGACTCGTCGATCAGAACAACAAGCCCTTCACCAGGCACGACCTGGCCGGCAAAGTCTGGATTGCCGACTTCGTCTTCACCCAGTGCGCAGGGCCGTGTCCGTTGATGACCCTCTCCATGGTCGAGTTGCAGAAGGAACTGGCCGGCACGCCCATCCGGTTCGTCTCCATCTCCGTCGATCCCACCCGCGACACGCCGGAAGTGCTCCGCAAGTACGCCCAGACCATGAAGGCCGATGAGAAGAACTGGACCTTCGCCACCGGCGAGCCGGACGAGGTGTTCTCCCTCGCCGCCGCCATGAAGATCTCCGCCAGCCCCGCCGATGCCCAGACCAGCATCGTCCACTCCGAGAAGTTCATCCTCGTCGATGAGAAGGGCTGGATTCGCGGCTACTACTTTTACAAGGACCCGGAGAAGCGCACCCAACTGATCGAGGAAGCGCGCCGCCTGGCGGGCAAGGGGAGCTGAGGGAGTGAGAGCTTGTTGACCATCGGGGATTTCCCTCATCTCAATGCGGCCCTCAACGCCAGCAGCACGGTGCTGCTGATCATCGGCTTTGTCCTGATCAAGCGCGGCCGCTATCGCTCGCACGCGGTGCTGATGATCCTGGCCTCGCTGGTTTCGGCCGCGTTCCTGGCCTGCTACCTGATCTATCACTTCCAGGTTGGCGAGGTGAGCACCAGGCAGATGACCTGGCTGCCCACCTGGCTGCGGACCGTCTATCTGATCATTCTCTTCCCCCATCTTCTCCTGGCGATGTTCATGTTGCCGATGATCATCCTGACCCTCTACCGGGCCTCCCGGCGGCAGTGGGAGAAGCACCGGCGGATTGCCACCCCGACCTTCTTCATCTGGCTTTACGTATCGGTCACCGGTGTGGTAATCTATTGGATGCTGTACCACCTTTTCCCGAGTATGAAGGGCTGAGGCATCATGAAGCGAACCTGGATCATCCTGAGCATCGTCGCCGTCCTGTGCATCAACGCGGCCGTCATGGCCTGCCCGATGTGCAAGGACTCGGTCCCCAACAGTGATGCTTCGCAGCCGACGGGACTGCCGGTGGGGTTCAACACCAGTGTCTATCTTCTGCTGGGCACCTTCCTGGGAGTGCTCACCCTGGTTCTCGGCGGCATCTGGAAGGCCGTCCAATCCACGCCGGTTCGGCCGCGCGATCCTTCTCAGGGTCGCGGGTTTCCGCTCAAGTAATCCGTTATAGGTTGGCGAAGTTGGCGAGCATTTGCAGGCCCACCTTCTGGCTTTTTTCGGGGTGGAACTGGGTGGCCATGAGGTTGTCGCGCCAGATGCTGGAGACGAAGGGGCCGCCGTAGTCGGTGGTGGTGGCGATGAGGGACTGATCGTCGGGGACGACGTGGTAGCCGTGGACGAAGTAGACAGAGCTTCCTGGCTTCAGGTCGCGCAGGAGGGGAGAGGCCGCGCGGAAGTCGAGTTGGTTCCAGCCCATGTGGGGGACTTTGAGGCCGAGCTTCTGGTCCACATCGAAGCGGACGCACTTGCCGCGGAAGAGGCCCAGGCCCTGGTGGATGCCGTCCTCGTAGCCGGTGTCGAAGAGCATCTGGAAGCCGAGGCAGATGCCGAGGAACGGCTTGCCGGCCTTGATGTGGGCGAGGATGGGGTCGGCCAGGTGTTTGGCCCGCAGGGTGGCGACGGCATCCTGGAAAGCGCCGACGCCGGGGAGGACGAGCTTGTCGGCCGACTTGATCTGGTCGGGTTGGGAGATGACGTCGGCGTGGTGGCCGACCTGCTCGAAGGCCTTTTGGACCGAGCGGAGGTTGGCCATCCCGTAATCGACGATTGCGATGGACATAGGATTCAGTGGCTGGCCGCCGAAGTTCGATGGGCGAAGTCCGGCGGCCGTGAGCCATTGATCCTAGTACAGCGGATGCGCTAAATCGACTGGCACCCGAGCACTGGCACACAAGCTGCCAGTGGCACACAATCGCTAGTCGGTCACAACCACGATTTCGACCCGTCGGCTCTGGGCCTTGGTGGTCTTGGGCCGGGTGTCGCCGAAGCCGACGGTGACGATGCTTTTCATGTCCACGCCCTTGAGCATCAGGTAGCGGGCCACCGCGCCGGCGCGGTTTTGGGAGAGGTCCATGTTGTCGATCCACTTGTCGGTGGAGCGGACGATGGGGTCCTTGTCGGTGTGGCCCTGGACGCGGATTTTTTTACCGGCGTAGTCCTTCTTGACGGCGGCGGCGACTTTGTCGAGGGATGGCCTGGCTTCGGGGCGGATGTCAGCGCTGCCGGGGGCGAAGAGGATGTCGGACTGGAGGGTGACGGTCAGCTCGCGCTTGGCCTTGTCGTAGGTGGAGGCGACGCCGGCGATCTGGGGATCGGCGGAGTCCTTGATGTTGGCGGGCTCGGCGCGTTTGGCTTCGAGTTCGCGAATGCGGGCATCGCGGGCGGCGATTTCGGCCTGCATGGCGGCGAGCCTTTGATCGGCGTCGGTGGGCCGGGCGGCGGTTTGGGCTGGCTTGGGATTGAGCTGGGCGGTGGGCGGTGGTTGCTGCTTTTGGCCGTTGGAACAGGCGAGAGAAATAAGAGACAGAAGGGTAAGGGGGATTAGCCCCATCCGTGAGAGCTGCATGGTAACGACTCCTTTCGTTAGCCCGAGGTTTGAGTGGGCAGGGGATATGGTAAGGGAGGAGAGGGGAGGATGCAACGGTCGAGGAACTTGCGTGTTGTACGCGAGTAGAACTGTCACCCCATAGCT
>JBGPEF010000240.1:0-8208 GCA_041482675.1 Tepidisphaeraceae bacterium
AAATATCATGGCCAAAAGGATGTGCGGCTGATGAACGGCGGGCGCAAGAAATGGGAATTGGAGAAACGCGAACTGACCACCGATGCGCCGCGGGTGATGCAGTCGAACTATGCGATCCCGCCGACGGATGAGTCGATCCGGGCGTATCGGCGCGAGGTGGAAGATATCCTGGATACGGGGCGGGTGAACCTGGTGGATGTGCGCTCGCCGGATGAGTACACGGGAAAGATTATCGCTCCGCCGGGAATGACCGAGACCGCTCAGCGGGCCGGGCATATTCCGGGGGCGAAGAATATTCCGTGGGGCAAGACGGTGAATGAGGATGGGACTTTTAAAGCGCCCGATGAGCTGAGGAAGCTGTATGCGGATGCGGGGGTCGATTTCAAGAAGCCGACGATCGCGTATTGCCGGATCGGAGAGCGGAGCAGCCATACGTGGTATGTGCTCAAGTATCTGCTGGGGGTGAGCAACGTGAAGAACTATGACGGGAGCTGGACGGAATGGGGGAACCTGGTGGGTGCGCCGATTGAGACGGGAGAAGTGAGTGCGGTCGCGAACGTGAAATGCCAGTAGGAATTGAATCATTGATTCATCGGATCATTGAATCATTGAAGCACGCCGCTCGGAGCTTCTTTCAATGATTCAATGACTCAATGGCTCAATGATTCAATGGGAGCTTCTGATGCCGCGGAAACCTGAGAACGTCATTTACGAGAACATCATCGACACGATGGGCGGCACGCCGCTGGTGCGGATCAATCGGATGATTCCGCGCGACCATGCGACTGTTTTGGCCAAGTGCGAGTTTTTTAATCCGCTGTCGAGCGTGAAGGACCGCATTGGCGTGTCCATGATCGAGGCGGCCGAGCGCGCTGGGAAGATTGATAAGGACACGGTGATCGTGGAGCCGACCAGCGGTAATACGGGGATTGCCCTGGCGTTTGTGTGCGCGGCGCGGGGATACCGATTGATTTTGACGATGCCGGAATCGATGAGCCTGGAGCGGAGGCGATTGTTGCGGGCGCTGGGGGCGGAAGTCGCTCTCACGCCGGCGGCGGACGGGATGACGGGATCGATTGAGAAGGCGCAGCAGATTTTGCGGGAGCACAAGAAGAGTTACATGCCGCAGCAGTTTGAGAATCCGGCCAATCCGGAGATTCATCGGCGGACGACGGCGGAGGAGATCTGGCGGGATACGCAGGGGGCGGTGGATATTCTGATCGCCGGCGTGGGCACGGGCGGGACGATTACGGGAGTGGGGGAAGTGATCAAGCAGCGCAAGCCGAGTTTCAAGGCGATTGCGCTGGAGCCGGTCAACTCGCCGGTGATCACGCAGACGATGCGCAAGGAGCCGATGAAGGCGGGGCGGCACAAGATTCAGGGGATTGGGGCGGGATTTATTCCGAAGAACTTGAATATCAATATCATCGATGAGGTGATGCTGATTCAGGATGAGGAATCATTCGAGTGGGCGAAGCGATTGCACAAGGAGGAGGGGGTTTTTGCGGGGATCAGCAGCGGGGCGGCGATGGCCGCGGCGGCGAAGGTGGCGGGGAGGCCGGAGAACAAGGGGAAAGTGATCGTGGCGGTGTTGCCGAGCATCGGCGAGCGGTATCTCAGTACGCCGCTGTTTGAACAGGAGTGACTGATCGCAGGCTAAAAGCCTGCACTAGAATGTTTTTGGAGAGTGAAGGAATTATGTCAACGGCAGTAAAAGCAACCAATGTGACGTGGCACGAGGGCTCGGTTTCGCGGCAGGAGCGGGAGAAGCTGCTGAATCAGAAGGGGGTGACGGTGTGGATGACGGGATTGTCGGCCAGCGGCAAATCGACGATCGCGTGCATCCTGGAGCAACTGCTGCTGCACAAGAAGAAGCATGCGTACCGGCTCGACGGCGACAACATTCGCCACGGCCTGAACAAAACTCTCGGCTTTAGCGCTGAAGACCGGGCCGAAAATATTCGCCGAATCGGCGAGGTGTCCAAGCTGTTCACCGACGCGGGCGTGATTGCGATTACGTCGTTTATTTCGCCTTATAAGAAGGATCGAGACGCGGTGCGGGCGTCGATGAAGCCTGGCGAGTTCGTCGAGGTGTATATCAACGTCTCACTGGCCGGCGCTGAGAAGCGCGATCCCAAGGGCCTCTATAAGAAAGCCCGAGCTGGCGAGATCAAAGGCTTCACGGGCATCGACGATCCCTATGAAGCGCCTGAAAAGGCGGAGCTTGTCATCGATACGGAAAAAGTGAACGCAGGCGAGGCCGCGCAGCAGATTCTGGCGTACCTGGAGAAGGGTGGATATCTGTCTGCGTAGCGGATTTGTCGATCTTCATTCGCATTCGACGGCTTCCGACGGCACTCGCGCGCCGGCGGAGGTGGCGAGGATGGCGGTGCGCGCGGGGTTGGCGGGATGGGCGTTGACGGATCATGACACGATTGGCGGAATTGCGGAGGCGGCGGCGGAATCGGTGGTGCTTGGGATAGATTTTTTGGCGGGGATTGAGATTTCGGCGGAGTTTCCGCATCCGGGGACGATGCATATTCTTGGGTATGGGGTCGATCCGCAGAGTGCGGTGCTGCACGACCTGACGCGGCAGTTGATTGAGGGGAGGGACAATCGGAATCCGAAGATTGTGAAGCGATTGCAGGAGTTGGGGGTGGCGATTTCGATGGAGGAGGTGGAGAAGGAGGCGGGTGGGGTAGTGGTGGGGCGGCCGCATATTGCGGCGATTTTGCAGCGGAAGGGATATGTGACGTCGATCAAGGAGGCGTTTAATAAGTATCTCGCACAGGGGGGGCAGGCATATTTTGATAAGGAGAGGCTGTCGCCGAAGAGGGCGCTGGAGATGATCGTGGATTCGGGGGGGATTCCGGTTTTGGCGCATCCGGTGCAGTTGCGATGCGAGAGTGATGAGAAACTCGAAGGGGTGGTCCGGGAGTTGATTGATCTGGGATTGCAGGGGGTCGAGGTGATGCACAGCGATCACACGCCGGAATTGGTGAGCAAGTATTCCGCGATGGCGGATCGATTGGGATTGCTCAAGAGCGGAGGGAGCGATTTTCATGGGGGGAATAAAAAAGACATAGAATTGGGATATGCGCGGGGGCAGCGCGTGCCGCGGGAGTTTTTGGATGGGCTGTTTGAGCGGCTGCGAAGTGGAAGTGTTGTGAAGGCGGTGAGGGAATGATGCAGGCTGTTGCGGACCAAGTTGATCTGGATGTGCTGAATCCATCGTTTGAGAAGATGGAGGCGCAGAAGATCATCGACTGGAGCTATCGCCAGTTTGGCGAGGACCTGGTGATGACCTCGAGCTTTGGGGATCAGGCGGTGGTGCTGATTCACCTGGCGACGCAGGTGAAGCCGGATATCAAGATCGTTTTTGTGGATACGGGGTATTTGTTTCCGGAGACGCATCTGTTCATGGAACAGGTGCGGGAGCGGTTTAATCTGAATGTGTGGACGTATCGTACGAAAAATGACCCCATCCAGTATTTGAAGGATGCGGGTGAAACGGACCCGACACAACGGAAGAATCGTGACGCGTGCTGCGCGGTCAACAAGAACGAGCCGTTTGAGCGCGCTTTCAAAACCATCGGAGTCAAAGGATGGCTGCGGGGAATTCGGCGCGAGCAGAAGACCGAGTTGCGCGAGAAAGCGGCATTCATCGAGTGGTCTCCGCGCTACGGGTGCTATGCGATTTGCCCGCTACTGAACTGGACCAACAAGGATGTCGGGATGTACATGAAGCAGCACGACCTGCCATATCATCCGCTGATCGAGAAGGGATACCTGAGTATCGGATGCAATCCGCTCTCGTGCACGCAGCCGGTGCAGATTGGCGCTGACCCACGGTCGGGAAGATGGGCGGGGTCGGGGAAGCTGGAGTGCGGGATCAATTCGCTGGACTCGGCGAATTTATAGGGAGTTGTAGGGGCGGCTTTAGCCGCCGGAGAGCGAAGATTCGGCGGCTGAAGCCGCCCCTACATGCTCGGAAACAAGGAGAAACAGAAATGGCACTCGAACGCACGCTGATTATTCTCAAGCCCGATGCGGTGCAGAGGAATCTTTGCGGGGAGATTGTTTCGCGGTTTGAGCGGAAGGGGTTGCAGATTGTGGGGATGAAGATGATGAAGATTCCGATGCAACTGGCGGAGACGCATTACGAGTCGCACAGGGGAAAGGGGTTTTATGCGGGGCTGGTGAAGTTCATGACTTCGTCGCCGGTGATTGTGATGGCGCTGGCGGGGAAGGATGTAATTGGGATTGCGCGGAGCATGATGGGGGCGACGTTTGGGTCGAAGGCGGCGCCGGGGACGATTCGGGGGGATCTGGGGGTGTCCAATTCGTTCAATTTGATCCATGGGTCGGATTCGCCGGAGTCGGCAGCGCGGGAGTTGGGGTTGTTTTTCAAGGCGGAGGAGCTGATCGACTGGACGCCGGGCGATCAGGGGTGGATTTATGATATGAGCAAGGGGCAGCCGGAATAAATCATCCGCAGAACCCCGGATGTACATCCGGGGCTTCGTCCGGGAATGAACATCGCGAGGCTCTCGGAACCCCGGATGTACATCCGGGGCTTCGTCCGGGAATGAACATCGCGAGGCTTTCGGAACCCCGGATGTACATCCGGGGCTTCGTATGTTCGATAGAGATAGTGGTGCGTACATTCCTCAAAAGGCATCGCAGGCTGCTTGTCTGTGCGGGAGCCTATATCATCTTCTGGATGATTGGCGGCTGCGCGGATTTTTTCGTTCTGTTTCCAAGCACGGAGCGGATCGATGCGCCGGGGGCGCGGCGGCGGGGGATTGATTTTGATGGGGGGAAGCTGGAGATCCTGACAGCGCGATCGCCGGCCGCGACTGTGAGGGAGCCGGAGGCGTATGTGTTGCGGTTTTGCGGGAATGCGGAGCGGGCGGAGTGGAATGCAGTGCGATTTTCGGGATTGGGGGAGAAGCCGATTGAGATGTGGTCGGTGAATCATCCCGGGTTTGGGGGATCGACGGGGAGGGCTCGATAGAGCAGGCTGGGGCCGGCGTCGATTGCGGCGTTCGATGCGCTGGCGAAAGAGGCGGGGGGGAAGCCGATTTTTATTTCGGCGACAAGTCTGGGGACGGCGATGGCGCTGCACGTGGCGAGTCAGCGGCCGGTGGCGGGGATGATTTTGCGGACGCCGCCGCCGCTGCGGCAGTTGATTTTGCAGAGGCACGGGTGGTGGAATTTGTGGCTGCTGGCGACGCCGGTGGCGATGGGGGTGCCGTCGGATATCGATTCGGTGGCCAATGCGAAGAAGGTTGGGGTGCCGGCGGTGTTTATTGAGATTGATACCGATGATGTAGTGCCGCTGAAATATCAGCAGAAGGTGGTGGATGCGTATGCGGGGCCGAAGCGGGTGATTATCAGCCGCGGAGGAGACCATAATTCGAATCTGACGGGGGCGACGATCACGGAGCTGAGCGGGGCGGTGGATTGGCTGTGGGGACAGGGGATGGGGATGGCGAAGGGGCGGTGAGCACTGGCCGCCAGCTGCCAGTGGCACAAGCGGGTGGTGCGGTGGCCGATAATCATTCTCAGGGCACAATTGAGAGGTCAAGTGAGTGGTTGGCCGCGTCGATAAGAACCATGTTCTGCCAAGATGGGCGAAGCGGAATGCTTATTACGGTGAAAATGATGAACAACCAACCCGCTACGCAAGAGACACCTGCCACAAAAGAGAGCCTCCTTCGGCCCTGGCTGTATGGCTACAGCAGCGCAGCGCTGCCGGTTTCGGCCATTTCAGCAATCGGATTGTTTTTGGGGGCACGGACGGAGTCGACGCTGTTGACGTGCGCGGTGATCGAGTTGCTGCCGCTGGGGGCATTCGCGGGATACAAGGCCATGCGAAGCATGCGGAAGAACCGCGGGGACAGCATCGCGGGGTTTATAGTTTGTTGCGCGTTGCTGCTGGGGGCGGCGCTGCCGGTGGTGGCGCATTGGCTGGGGCGCTGAAACGATTGGCATGAATGCCGGGCAGGAGTGCCCGACCTGCCGAGGTGGGCAGAGTGCCCGACCTACGCGGATGCTATTCGCACGAGACGCGATAGCCGCGTAAAATTGGGGCATGGGTCAATCGGTTGAGCAGCGGATCGCCAGGCTCCGCGAAGAGATCAATCACCACAATTACCTGTATTACAGCGAAAGCCGGCCGCAGATCAGCGATCGGGAGTTTGATCGTTTGCTGGCCGAGCTGATCGAGCTGGAGAAGGCGCATGCGGAGCTGATTACGCCGGATTCGCCGAGCCAGCGGGTGGGGGGGGAGATGCAGAGCGAGCTGCGGCCGGTGCGGCATGCGGCGCCGATGATGTCGATCGACAATACGTATAACGAGGAGGAAGTGAGGGCGTTTGACGAGCGGGTGAGGAAGGGGTTGGGGTTGGAGAAGAGGCCGGCGGATAGTGGGGGGTTGTTTGGTGATGGGGCGGGTGGGGAGGTCGCGTATGTGATCGAGCCGAAGATCGATGGGGCGTCGGTGAGTTTGAGATACGAGAAGGGGCAGCTGGTTTTGGCGGCGACGCGGGGGCGGGGGAATGTGGGGGATGATATCACGGTCAATGCGCGCACGATCAAGTCGATTCCGCTGGCGCTGCGGCGGGATGGGGCGAAGAGTGGGCCGCCGGCGATTCTGGAGGTGCGGGGGGAGGTTTACATGGACAACGAGGATTTTCAGCGGGTGAATAAGGAGCTGGTGGAGGCGGGTGAGGAGGCGTATGCGAATGCGCGGAATCTGACGTCGGGGACGCTGCGGCGACTGGACCCGAAGATCGTGGCCAAACGACGGCTGAGGTTTTTGGCGCATGGGCTGGGGCAGGTGGAGCCGATGCCGGCGAAGGGATACTGGGAGTTGACGCAGATGCTGCGGGCGTGGGGGTTGCCGCTGCCGCGCGAGGTTTGGCGGGTGGAGAATGTGGATGAGGCGATCAAGAAGATTCATGAGTTTGAGAAGGTCCGGCCTAAGCTGCCGTACATGACGGATGGGGTGGTGCTGAAAGTGGATTCATTCGAACAGCGCGAGCGGCTGTGGGCGACGAGCAAAGCGCCGCGGTGGGTGATCGCGTACAAGTACGAAACGGAGCAGCAGCCGACGGTTCTGAAGGATGTGCGCTGGCAGGTGGGGAAGGGGGGAAAGTTGACGCCGGTGGGGGATCTGGAGCCGGTGTTTATCAGCGGCGTGACGGTGACGCATGTGACGCTGCACAACATCGATCAGATTCAGCGGCTGGGGGTGCATTTTGGGGATACGGTGGTGGTGGAGCGGGCGGGGGAAGTGATTCCGTATGTGGTGGAGGTGGTGAAGGAGAAGCGGCCGCGGGGGGCGAAGGCGGTGGAGGCGCCAAAGAAGTGCCCGGAGTGTGGGACAAAGGTGGAGACAGAGGCGCTGCCGGAGGAGATGGGGGGGTATCGGTGCGTGAATACGGAGTGTGATGCGTTTTATGAGCGCAAAAAAGTAAAGCGCGGGAATCTGCCGGAGAAGTGCCCGGTGTGTGGGAAGAAGGTGGAGGTGTTGGATAGGGGGATCGATATTTACTGCCCGAATCCGGCCTGCCCGGCACAGGTGAAGGAGCGGCTGCGGTGGTTCTGCGGGCGGACGCAGATGGATATCGAAGGGATCGGGGATGTGCTGGTGGATCAACTCGTCGAACGCGGGTTGGTGAAAACGTTTGCGGATTTGTACAAGCTGAAAGCGGGGGACATTGCGAGCATTAATTCGGAGGTGGAGCAGGAGGGGAAGATTGTGACGCGAACGGTGGGGGAGAAGATTGCTGCGAAGGTGGTGGGGAATATTGAGAACAGCAGGACGCGCGGACTTGAGCGGTTGCTGAGCGGGCTGGGGATTCCGCATGTGGGGACTCGGGTGGCGTATGTGCTGGCGCGGCATTTTGGGTCGCTGGGGGCGATGAAGAAGGCCGGGTTGGAGGAATTTTCGAAGGTGAATGAGATTGGGCCGGTGATTGCGGGGTCGGTGCATGATTTCTTCAGCAATCCGGCGGGGGCGGCTGCGATATCGGCACTTCAAGCTGTTGGGGTGGACCCAGTGATGGAAAAGGAGCCGGAGCGCAAGGGTGGATTGCCGCTGGCGGGGAAGACGGTGGTGGTGACGGGGACGCTGGCGAAGTTTGAGAGGAAGGAGATCGAGGAATTGATTGTGCAACTTGGGGGGAAGGCGGCGGGGTC
>JBGPEF010000241.1:0-8153 GCA_041482675.1 Tepidisphaeraceae bacterium
AAGGCGTCGAAGGATGCTCACGCGCGCGATTATCAGTTTATCGTCATTCCCGGTGGGACGTCGCCGGATTTCATGCGCCGGGATGAGCATCTGATTCGGCTGGTGAGGGAGGCGGCGGGGGCGAAGGTTCCGATGGCGGCGATTTGCCATGGGCCGTGGATGTTGTGTTCGACGGATGCGCTCAAGGGCCGCCGCTGCACGTCGTACATGTCGATCGTGCATGATGTCATCAACGCCGGCGGCAAGTGGGTGGATGAGGAGTGCGTGGTGGATGGGCCGATTATCACGAGCCGGTGTCCGGATGATTTGCCGGCGTTTACGCAGGCGATATTGAGGACGGTGAGCGGGGAGGGGGCGAAGGGAGTGAAGGGGAAGGGGATTGCGCCGGGGTGGTTGAGGGAGACGCTACCCGGTGAGCGGAGATAGTGGCTCCTGTGCTTCAGAACATGTTATAATGTCGCAAGGTGATGACATGGCCATTATCCGAACCGACTTGGACAAACTACCGGATGCAAACGCGGTCGAAGTCGACAGTGATGCACCGGACAACATGCAGGCCATCCACGAGATCGATGATTGGGCGGCCGAACACGGTTTTGCGCGGGTTAGCGAGTATTGGTTGCGACAGCGCAAAGTGAACGGTCGGCGGGTGTTCCGGGGAATATGTTATCGGCTGTCCGAGGACGAAGTGAAGGCAATCGGGGAAGAATCTGCTCACGCCGCGCGAGTGACGGACTCGCTGCCAACCACGATTCATCAAGTGGATGAAGATCGCAAGTAAGAATTGGGAAGGCTATGCCCCGTCGCCGCATAGTTGCGGATGCTTCGGTGATGTTGCCGGCGTTCTTTCCGGAAGTGCTGCCTTACCGTGGAAATCAATTTGATCTGACACGCCGCGCCAAGCCCATTGCGGAGCAGATCCGCAGCAGGCTTGTCGAGGCATTCGCACCAGAACATTTAAGGCATGAATTCATCAAGCGGGCTTTGGGCAAAGCGTCGCCTCGCGACGGGGCGGCAATTGCATTCGATCAAGCGGTTGAACAGGTTCGGGAGTTTCTGAAGCTTCCGATTGTCTATGTGCCAGGATCAAAGCTTGTGGAGGTGGTCTTCACCTGTGTGGAAGCTTCAGGCGTGTCAGTTGCCGATGGCTGGTACCTCGCGTGCGCTATGGAAACCAAATCGGAGCTATGGATCTCTCACGAGCACGCAGACGGTCTGGTGGAGGCGGCGCGGGAGCATCATGATAAGGTGTATTTGTTGACAGAGAGGACTTTCAAATAGTTCAGTCCTAGCGATCCACCGCATCTTCAGAATACTCACACCACGTTTTGGCGGTTTCCCAGACGGTGACGGAGGCGAGGGAGGAGGTGTCGGTTTGGAGTTTGGGTTTGAGGATTTTGTAGATGGTGGCGGCGATGTTTTCGACGGTGGGGATGGAGGATTTGAATTCGGGGACTTCTAGGTTGAGGTTTTTGTGGTCGAATCTTGAGACCACATTTTCGGCGACGATTTTTTCGAAGGTGGGGATGTCGATGAGGAGGCCTTTGTTGTTGGGGAGGCCGCGGAGGGTGACCTGGAGCTCGTAGTTGTGGCCGTGGCCGTGGGGGTTGGAGCATTTGCCGAAGGTTTTGAGGTTTTGCTCGTCGGTGAAATTGGGGTTGAAGAGGCGGTGGGAGGCGGAGAATTCGAATTTCTGGCTGAGTCTGGTCATGGGGAGCTCCGAAGAAATGGCTTCAGTTGAGAGAAAGGGGCTGAGGGAGAGATTTAATGCGTCGAGGGTGGCGCTGGGGGCGGGATCTTTTAATTGGTTGTGCATGGAGAGGAGGAGTTGGGTGGGATTGTTTTGTTTTTCGCGGATGGCGCGCTCGGCGAGGGGGATGCATTTTTGGCGGACGAGGGAGTCCATCATTTTGATGTTCTGGAGGAAGTTGGTGGCGGGGTCGAGTTGGCCGGAGAAGGTGAGCTGGAGGGTGAAAAAATGGCCGAGGGAGGCGAGGGAGGGGTAGCCGGCGTAGGTGTTGGTGGGATGAGGCTGGGGAGGGTCCTGCGGGGTGGAATTCACTGCGAAACGGACCTCGCGGGTGAGGCGATACATGGGGGGATTATAGCGTGAGAAGGAACTTGTCACGGGGAGAAAGAAATGGGGAAGGCGCCTAAAATAGAGCAATGGGAAAAAGCGCAAAAACGGCCGGAAAAATGGGGCGAAAATGGGCTTTAGAAGGGGCTGAATTTGAGGCCTCGTGCATTGGTAATCGAGGGGGAATTGTGAGATAATGAGGGGCTGAGATTCCTATCGGTACACGACGGTTTTACAACGGGTTTTTTGGATTTAAAAACGGATGGATCTGGACGGGCAGGCGGGCGATTGAGGAGCCGGCCGGGACCCCAAGACACGGAGTGTTTTCATGGCAGATGAGAAGTCGACCGAGCAAAAAGAAGCATTCAAAGAAGGCGATTACAACGAGAGCATGATCCAGGTGCTGGAGGGGGTGGAGCACGTGCGGAAGCGGCCGGGGATGTATATCGGGGACACCACCGCGCGCGGATTGCATCACCTGGTTTATGAAATTGTCGATACCTCGATCGACGAGGCGGGGGCGGGGTATTGCCGCAGCATTTTGATCAAGATCAATGCGGATGGGAGTTGCTCGGTTGTCGATGATGGGCGGGGAATTCCCGTGGGCATTCATCCCAAGGAGGGGATACCGACGGTGGAGGTGGTATTTGCGAAACTGGGGGCGGGGGGAAAGTTTGAGCATACGGCCGGGTCCGCTTACAAGATGAGCGGCGGGTTGCACGGGGTGGGGGCGTCGGTGGTGAATGCGCTGTCGGAGTGGATGGAGGTGGAGGTGAGCCGCGAGGGGAAGGTACACCACATGGAATTTGAGCGGGGGCACAAGTCGTCGGATTTGAAAGTGATCGGATCGAGGAGCCAGACGGGGACGAAGGTGACGTTCAAGCCGGATACGCAGATATTTCCCAACATCGAGTTCAGCTATGACGTGATCGCGGGGCGGATGCGCGAGCTGGCGTATTTGAACGAGGGGCTGCAAATCGCGGTGGAGGATGAGCGGACGGGGAAGCGGGATGAGTTTCAGTTCACGCAGGGGTTGATCGAGTTTGTGAAGCACCTGAATGAGGGGAAGGGTGCGCTGCATCCGAACATTATCTATTTCAAGAAGGAGGATCCGGAGACGAGGCTCCAGATTGAAGTGGCGATGCAGTACAACGATGGGTATAGCGAGTCGATCCTGTCGTTCGCGAATGCGATCAACACGCACGAGGGTGGGACGCACCTGTCGGGGTTCAAGACAGCGCTGACGGGGACGGTGAATCGGTATGGGGAGTCTTCGAACCTGATCAAGGAGGCGAGGCCGAGCGGTGATGATCTGCGCGAGGGGTTGACGGCGATCATCAGCGTGAAGGTGACCGAGCCGCAATTTGAGGGGCAGACGAAGACGAAGCTGGGGAACAGTGAGGTGGAAGGATTCGTCAGCTCGGCGGTGAATGAGAAGCTGGGGAGATACCTGGAGGAGAATCCGCGCGAGGCGAAGATCATCGTGGAGAAGGGATTGCTGGCGGCGGAGGCGCGGGAGGCAGCGCGGAAGGCGCGGGAGCTGACGCGGAGGAAGAATTCGCTGGAGGGGGGCGGATTGCCGGGAAAATTGGCGGATTGCCGGTCGAAGTCGAATGAGGAGACGGAGTTGTTCCTGGTGGAAGGTGATTCGGCCGGTGGGAGCGCGAAACAGGGGAGAGATTCCAATGTTCAGGCGATTTTGGCGTTGAAGGGAAAAATCCTCAACGTCGAGAAGGCCAACCTGGTGAAGATGCTGAACCATGAAGAAATTCGCACGATCATCAGCGCGCTGGGGTGTGGGATTCGCGAGGAGTTTGACCTGGAGAAGCGGCGCTACGGGAAGATCATCATCATGACCGACGCGGATGTGGATGGGAGCCATATTCGCACGCTGCTGCTGACGTTTTTCTTCAGGCACATGCAGGAATTGATCAAGGCGGGGCGGATTTATGTGGCGCAGCCGCCGCTTTATCAGGTGACGCGGAAGAAGAAGAGCGAGTATGTGCTCAATGAGCGCCGGCTGCGGCAGATTCAGACGGACATGGGGCTGGAATCAACGACGCTGGTGATTCGCGATGATGAAGGGAAGGATGTGAGGCGGGTCGGCGGGGATGAGCTGCGGCACGTGATTGAGCTGCTGGGAAAACTGGAGGAAGTGATCCGGGTGATCCAGCGGCGCGGGATTGATTTTGCGGAATTCCTGTCCAAGCGCGATTCGGCGGGAAGGCTGCCGCTTTATCGGGTGGTGGTTGAGGGGGAGGAGCACTTTTTCCTGACGACGGGAGAGCGGGATGTGTTTTTGCGGGAGCAGAATCTGCTGGTTGAGGATGAGGAGATGACGAAGGTGCAGGGTGAGGGTGAGAAGGTGGCGGACAAGCCAGCGCAGGAGAATTGGCGGCGGTTGCAGAAGAACCAGGAGCTGCACGAGGTGAAGGAGCTGGAGAAATTGTTCGTGCAGATCGAGGCGCTGGGGCTGGCGATGGATGATTATTTCCTGACGCAGGAAGAATCGGTCAGTGGCGAGAAGTTGGCGACGAAATATGCCCTGGCGAATGAATTGCGGACGCTGGATATCGCGGGGGTGGGGAACATCCTGCCGGAGGTGCTGGGATTACGGAAGTCGGAGATGGAGATCAAGCGGTTCAAGGGACTGGGAGAGATGAACAGCGAGGAGTTGTGGCTGACGACGCTGGATCCCTCGCAGAGAGTGTTGTTGAGAGTGACGCTGGAGCAGGCTTCGGAGGCGGAGCAGATGTTCAGCGTGCTGATGGGGGAGGATGTGGAGAGGCGGCGGAAGTTTATTGAGGAGCATGCGCTGGAAGTTAAGAATCTGGATGTGTGATCTTGAAGCCACAGACGAGGCAGAGATTCACACGGATAAAACCGGTTTGTCCCGATCTTTTTTAATCCCGGAGCCAGGCAGGGAATTGACTTGTTCTGTGGGGACCGTCCCGCATTCGGGACAGCACTCGGGGGTAGCGCGGAGGTCATAACCACAATTGTCGCAGCGAGGTTGCGGTCCGGCTCGACGCCGAAGACCCATGCGAATCAGCCAGATGGTTGGAAGTAAGGAGGAGATGAGCGTGAGGGACCAGTAGGGAACGACGAGCACGACATACTTGTATGACGGATCGGTGGTGTAATGGGATTCGATTCCCATGACCTTAAATGACCGACTTTTGGTGCGTACCCAGCTTAGCCATCCACCCCTGAAACTTTCGGGCTCAATTCGGCGGAAGCTTTCGCGAGCTCCATCGTTAAGTGCGATGATGACCAGCAAGTGTTTTTCGTCGCGGATTATGCGGAAATCAGGAAGGCTGACGACCCAGATGACCAGCGCTGTGAGGAATACGAAGAGCGATATTACTGTCGCGGCGTTGAGCAGGATTCGCGGTACCCGTCTCATGGCTGGCATTGTACCTCTGGTGATTATTGTCTTTCCCTGCGGAGTTGGAGGGCAAGCAGCGACGAAGCAATGAGAAGCAGCGCAGATGCTCCGGGCTCGGGAACTGTGACGAGGAAACTGGTCGGATCAAACACCCCGGCCGCGAGGGGGTTGAAGGTTTGGTAGCGCACCTCGTCGATTAAGCCATTGAAGACATCTCCCGGGCCGGTGGGATAAGTACGTCCGCCGATCCAGAAGCCGTCGCTCGTCAGCGGGGGAGCTGGATCGTTGGTCGTTTCCTTCACGAGCTTCCCATCGAAGTAGTAGCTGGAGTTGTTAAAAGACCTCACATAACCGAGATGATGCCAGGCGCCGTCGGTGGCCGGGCCCAGAACTACGGCGAAATTGACACTCCGAAACTCGAAGTTGCCGAAATCGTCATCGCGAATAAAGCCAAACCCGTTGATCGATGGCTCGCCGTTGTAGGCGATGATCTCACTGCCGTCGGGCTCGGAGGGAGGCGGCGAGGACTTCACCCACGCCTCGAGGGCATAACCCTGCTGGCTCATGTCCAGCGCAGTGGAGCGGCCATAGTAAGCGAACGGGTTATGAAGCTCATTATTGGCAAAAGCCATCGCGAGCTTGTTGGGGATGGGCCCATTGGGCGGGACGTCGGCAGAGTATCGGGGCGTGCCGAAGCGCGTCAGATCGAGCTTGTCGGCAAAGGAATCTTTGGTGGGATCATTGCCAATCGCGCCCGCAACTGCGCCGGGGTCGTCATCGCCAAGGCGATAGTATGCGCCGCGGACGAAGGCGCTGGCGGAGACTGTTTCTGCGATCAGCAGAAGAACAAGACAAGCGAGGGCGGGGAGCCGAAAACACCGCATCACGGTACCTCCTTCATGGAACACATTGAACAATTTCTTATACCGCGCCACGCGTAGAAAAATTGATTTAATCCTCAGATTGCAGCCACTATTTATCGCGGCGTAAACCGGTCGGAGGAGCTGTGCAGTTGGCGGCCGGGGGTCAGATTGCGGGGGAGTTTGGTGGCGTTGGCATCGAGCCACTCCTGAATCGCGGCGATGCGGGCGTCGGGGTCGGGGTGGGTGGCGAGGATGTCGGGGCCACGGCCGGATGCGCCGCTGGCCTGCTTGAGGATTTCCATGACGCGGAGCATTTGGCGCGGGTCGTAGCCGGCCTGGTTCATGTAGCGCAGGCCGAAGTTGTCGGCTTCGAGCTCGTCCTTGCGGCTGTATTTCAACTGCATCATCTGGTTGACCATTTGGGCGGCCATGGCGCCGCCCTGTCCGCGGTCGGAGGTGGCGACGCCGGCGGCGGCGGCGAGCATCTGGCCGAGCTGTCCCTTGGCCATGTGCTCGGCGGAATGGCGGTTGATGACGTGGCCCATTTCGTGGCCGAGAACGCCGGCGAGCTGGGCCTCGTTTTCGAGGCGATTGAAGAGGGCGCGGGTGATGAAGATCTGGCCGCCGGGAAGGGCGAAGGCGTTGACGGTTTTGGGGTCGTTGAGGAGGTGGAAGTCGAAGGAGTCGCGATAGGGGCTTTTGAAGGCTTCGGTGGCTTTGACGAGCTTGAGGCCGATTTCCTGGACGAGGCGGGCGTCGGGATCGCGGGCGGGATCGGCAGCGCCGCCCATTTCGGCAGCCATTTTTGGGGCGGCCTGGAGGCCGAGGGATTTTTCCTGATCGACGGTCATGGCGACGTGCTGTTTCTCGCCGGTGGTGGGATTGACCTGGCCGGAGCGGAGATAGGTGATGAGGCCGATGCCGGCGATGATGGCGGCGATGATCCATTTCATCGCGCCGCCGCGGTTGGAGCCGTAGCCGTAGGATTGGCGACCGAAGAGGGACATGAGGACCTCCTTATTGAAGGATCAATGTAACAGCGCGGAGACGATGTGGGCACGGGCAAGATGCCCGTGGTACGGATCAGCCGGCCAGCCGCGCGGCGATGGCGGCGAGTTTTTGGTGGGCCAGCTCGCAGGCGTAGTCGATGCGGATGGTGTGGCGGTATTGCTCGATTTTTCGGAGTGGATCTGGTTGGGAGTCGGCGAAGGTGAGGAAGGGGGTGTGGAGGGATTCCCAGATTTGCATGACGTGAGAGTAGGTTTCGTAAGTTCCCTTTTGCGGAGAAGAGGGGAGCTGGTGGGGGTGAAAGAAAAGGGTGTGCGGGGGGAGGAGTTGGCGGAGTTGGTCGAGAGATCGGGAGTCGGGAGATGGGAGAGGAGAGGGCTCCGGGACGATGGCGATGATGGGGCCGGCGGTGGTGGGGAAGACGGCGGCGAGGAAGGTGTCAACGTAAAGATTTCGCTCGGATTGGAGGCGGCGGAATTGTTGCGCGGGTTCGATGGTGCCCCAGCCGGCGATGAGGAGTTGGCCGAAGGGGTATTGATTGATGATTTGTTCTGGGGAGATGGTCTCTTGGGGGAAGTGGGCAATGAGGTTGAGGTGGACAGTTCCTTCGCCGGCGCGCTGTGGTCGCTGGCGGCGGGCTTCCTGGAGGGGCATGTAGAGGGGGGAGTGGGTTTCAAACTCGCGTTGATCGAGCGCGAGGCGCTCGGCGGCGGCGAGGATTTTTTCGGCGGAGAGATAGTTGGTGGCCATGAGCTCGCGCTGGCCGAGCTCGCATTGGGCCTGGAGGTCATCGAGGGTCATTCCACGAAGATACACG
>JBGPEF010000242.1:0-8138 GCA_041482675.1 Tepidisphaeraceae bacterium
AGTATCAACGCCATTGAGAGGATCGCTTTCATGATTGCCTTTCGAGAAGTGGGGGAAGGGAAGCAGTCTAACGCAGACCACCACCAGCCCCTCACGGCGATTCATTGGATGCCGCGACGGCTGGTCAGGCCACAGTAATCTCGACGCGCTCGGCCATCAAGGAACCTCCGGAGCATGAAATGGGACGCATCTTGGAGCATGAAACGGGAGAACAGAAGAGGGCGGCTAAACTTTTGTCGCCGCTTCGTGCACAACCTCGCCCTCCCTCGTTTGGCCATGAAACTGGGACGCAGTTAGTTATTAACAAGCTGCGTCCCAGTTTGTATGCGTCCCCGTTTTTATGCCCCCCCCGACCTGCTGCGGCGTCGGCTGTCCATCCGTGGTCAAAAAAGAATGGGCCGGGTTATTTGAAAACCCGGCCCGCGAGGCCAACCATGGTGCTGACTTCCTAAGATGCAGCCTCGCCGTCTCCTGAGCTCGAATCATCCTTCCCCACCGGCTCCTCCGCGGGCGGCGCACTCGGCGCGGCGTCGCCCTGCAAATCCTCATCGAACGCCGGTGTGGGTTGCACCGCAGTTTCGGCCAGGGCAAACCCCTCGCCCACCTCAACCTCCGAGATGACATCGTCCAGCCCCGCGTCGATGTCGGCGATCACATCGGCGGGCAACAGCTCCTCATCGTCCACGATTACATCAGCCGGCAGAAACTCCTCAGCGCTGGCGATCCCGTCCGCGGAGAACTGGAACTCATCGTCGGTGACCACGTCGGCGGGGAGCAGCTGGTCATCATTGCTGGCGGCGGCGAATTTATCGGGCGTGAAATCATCGGCTTCGGCCGCGGGGTCGGCCCCATCGCCAATATCTCCAATCTCGATGGCGACCAGCGATTCGCCATCGATTCCGGCCGACAATTGGATGGAGGGGCTGATAATCTCCACCCGGTTCACACTTTCAGAAGGCACAATCGCCACGGCGGGCGAAATGGCGGACAGCGACAGCGAGCAAAACAGCGATGCAACAGATGCCAGCAACGTCATGACAGCTCCTATAAAAAAACTCCGCTCAGGTGTAATGCGTGCAAGGGAATGATCGGAAGGGAAGGCGCGCCCGCGTTAAATTTCATCCGCGCATTCTCAACCGTGCCAGAGGCGGGTTGTGGGCCTGTTTTTCAGGGGGATTTTGCGTCCGGATAACCGGCGATGCCGGCGCGGAGAATGCCGGCCAGAGCTTCGTCCGATAGCTTGACGGGATTGTATTTCATGCTGCTCGATTGCCGCGCCAGGGAAATCATCAGCGGGATATGCGATTCGCTGAGGCCGAAATTTCGCAAGGGAGGGATCTTCAACTGGTGCAGCAGGTTGTCCATGTATTTCTGAAGAACCATAAGCCCAAAGCCGGTGATGGTCCGGGCAATTGTGGTGTAGCGCGCCAGCATCCGATGCTGCTGATCCTCCGCCTGAAGCGCGGCGACATTCGCGGTGATCACTGCGGGCAATAACGCAGCGCAGATCACTCCATGTGGAATCGGAAAATGAGCCCCAAGCGGCGCCGCAAATCCATGCACCGCCCCAAGGCCCGCGTTGGTGAGGGTAATCCCACTCAGCAGCGCGGCCAGTGCCATTCGCTCGCGAAATAGGACTTCAACGGGATTCTGGTACGACTTAAGCAGGGATGACGCGGCCAGCTCGATGCCCTGGATCGCCAGAGCATCGGTCATTGGGTTGGCGCCAGTGGAAGTGTAAGACTCGATGAGCTGACACAGCGCATCCATTCCGGAACTGGCGATTACTTCCGCTTTTATCTCCCGCCCCAGCTCCGCATCCACAATCGCCACCCGCGGCAGAAGAAGTACGCTCCGCATGCTGGCCTTGAACGTGCCGGCCGCCAGCACTGCGTTGCGCGTCGCCTCCGCGCCGGTGCCCGCTGTTGTGGGGATTGCAATCCAGGGCGCGGCCGGCTTGGTCAGCTTCTGCCCCTTGCCAACGACCTCAAGATAATCCAGGGCACTGCCGCCATTGCCAAGTACTCCGGCGACGGCCTTGGCCATATCGATCGCGCTTCCGCCGCCGACGCCGATCACCCAATCGCAATCGATCCTTTTCGCTTTCTCGGTGATGAGGTCGACATCCTCAACCTTCGGCTCACCGCTCTGGCGGATGAAGGTGAGCCTGATCTGCTTGCCCTCGAGAATCCTCTTGATGCGCAACAGATCCAACGAGTGCTCATCACCCGCATGAATCACCAGCGCAACCGAGCCAAAAGGCGGGCCCACTTCCGCCAGGCGGCCGATCTGGCCTGCGCCAAACACAATCCTGCCCGGCGTATTGAATTCAAACGGTTCCATCGCCAAAAAATATGCTGTTATGCCTCACCCCCACCCGCGGCTGCGCCATCCAATCCACCACCTTCTCCTTCCACCTCAAATAATGCGGCGTCTGCTGGTGCTTGGCAAAATCCTCCTTGGTCTTATATGCCTCGAACAAATGCAGCCGATTCGGATCATCCTCGGCCTGCGAAACATCGTAGCGCACATTCCCCGGCTCATGCCGGCTGTTGCGCGCATTATCCAGCGTCGCCTCGATCAGCTTCTCCCGAAATTCCGGCTTGGCAAAAATCGTGACACTGACGATGTACATGGTTTTCCTCTCCAATCATTTTTTCTCATCCGGCTTCGATCCTGGCGGAGTCGGCGGTGCCAGAAAACCGGATGTCGGTGTTTCCACCGGCCGTTGCGAGAAGGATGTAATGCCGTACACGATGCAGGCAACTCCCATTATTCCCAGAACAATCTCGCACGCGGGGACGTGCGCGCCGCGGCGGCCTGCGAGCGTGGGAAGCAGCGCGATTCCCGCGAATCCAGCGAGCAACAAGCCGGCGATGATGAACACAATTCCCGCCCAGGCCGGCGTGGGCGGAGTGTAGCGGGTGCCGCAGGCCTTGCAGACGCGGTCCATCGTGAAGGCGGGCACGAAACCACCCGGCGATTTGGTGTCGTAATTCGTGCCGCCGCACTGTGGGCAGATTTTGGCTATCGGGTATTTGGGCATGAGCAAAGAGTAATCACGGAATACATGAGTGCAAACGGCGGCCCTCAAATCAATCTCCGATCATCCGGCAATTCCTCGGCCAATCCATCCAGCGGAATGCGAATCATCTGCCACATGATCCAGCACTCGATCCCAAACGGCAAAAACCCCAGCAGCCCGATGATGGGCATCTCAAAATATCGATAGTGCTCGGCCGCGCCCAGAAACGGCAGATGATAAGTCCATTTCGCCAGCGCCCAATAATTCCAGAATTCCCACAGCAACCCGCAGATCAATCCCCCCGCAAACGCCGCCAGCGTCCGGCCGTACCAACCCCTCTGCCAATCCCCAAACATGCTCGGCCGGCCCAACTTTAGATTGAGCGGATCCAGCAGAAAAACCAGGCTGCACCACAGCGTGAGATTGGTGATCGGATCGCGATGCACCAGCGGCCAGACAAACATCGCCATCCCCACGATCAGCGACACCACTTTCGCCCACCTCGGAATCCGATACGCCGGGCTTCGCGCCCAGTTGAAGAGGCCCAGGTTC
This sequence comes from Tepidisphaeraceae bacterium, assembly GCA_041482675.1. GTDB lineage: Bacteria > Planctomycetota > Phycisphaerae > Tepidisphaerales > Tepidisphaeraceae > JBGPEF01. Next base: position 3,578 of record JBGPEF010000242.1, read on the forward strand.
AGCAGCACCTGCCCGCTCATCAGCATCCCCGGCACGATCGTCGCGAACGCCAGAAAATATCCGAAAAAGCGCCGCTGAAATTCCACCGGAAACCCAATGTAGCGCCACGCCCGGATGAAATAGAAATTGATCCAGTCAAAAACACACCAGATGGAAATCGAAGTCAGCGCCAGCAGGAAAAAATGATGCGGCCGCCGCCGAATCGGGCTGTCCCCCTGCGCCGCCAGAATCCCCTCGATAAAAAGCAGATACCCCACCCACACGATTGCCGTCATGTTAACGGCCATATATCGCGCCACCCGGCCGAGCGAGGTGGTGGGGGGGCTGTTTAGTTTCAGCGCCTGAATTTGCGAATGGCTCCTCAGCGATCCGCGGCGGGAGAGATAAACATCCGTAAAAAGCAGCGCCTCGCAGGTGATGATGATGATCAACCCAAGCCAAAGTGTTGTCGTTGGCCGAACACGCGGAAAGTAAAACGGACGAGGCGATTCCAGAGCCGTCATCAATAGCTATCGTACCACGCCTGCCCGCCCTGGTGGGGGCATCTTGCCCATGTCTTCTTCATCTGTGTACATCTGTGTCCATCTGTGGTTCCGTCTCTTCCTCCGCCAGATGCAGCGAAGCCTGCGGATAAGTCCGCCGATGCTCCTCCGGCGCTGGATCGATGCGAATATCCATCGAACCATCCTCCTGCTGCACCAGGATCTTCTTCTCCCGGATCAATTCCAGCAGCGCCAGGAACACACCGATCATCTCGCTCCTGCTCTTGCGTCCTTCCAGCAGCACCCGCAATGAGAGCCTCCCCTCCCGCAACAGCCGATCCTCAATATCCGCCGCGTGCAGATCGATCGGCGTGTCATCATAAATAACTTCGTGATATCGCGGCTTCCTCTGCCCCAGATCCTTCATCAGCGCTGTAAACGCCGTCAGCAAATCCCAAACCTGCACCTCATCGAGATCGACCGGCGGCGGCTCATCGCTCTTCACATCGCGCGACGCAGGCACGCGCGGAAATCGCTGCTGGTGCATTTCCTGCTGCTTCTGCAGCGCCATCGCCGCATCCTTGAACTTTTTATATTCCAGCAGCTTCTGCACCAGCTCATAGCGCGGATCGGCCAACTCCGCCGCCGCGCTATTCTCCCCCACAGCGGCAGCCGGCGCCTTGGGCAGCAGCATCGCCGACTTGATCTCCATCAGCGTCGCCGCCATCACCAGAAAATCCCCGGCCACGTTGATATCCAGCCCCTCCTCCTTCGACAGATCGCGCAGCATGTTCACGTACGACATGTACGATTCGGTGATCTGCGCAATCGGGATATCGTAAATATCCAGCTCGTCGCGCTTGAGTAGATAGAGGAGAAGATCCAGCGGCCCGTTGTAAACATCCAGCTCAACACGGTACTCCAAGACCATCCTTGTCAGAGTTGGCTTGATTTTAGTGCCCGTGCTTCGATAATCCAGCGAAGGTCCATGCCCTTCAATCTCTTCCGCCGGGTGTCCTGATGAGCAAAGCTTCCAAATCCACGGCCGTGCGCAGCGCTGGTTTTGCCGTGGTTTTTTTCGCGTCGACAATACTCATGCATGCCATCTTCCACTGGAATATGCCCAACTCCGACGAGCTGCGCGACATGCTGGGCGGATCGATCCTGGGCTTCTTTGCCGGTTTGTATCTGTTCGGAGCGCGATAAACGGGCATTTTTTGCCGGTTCGCCCCCTGGCTGCTTTCATGGACAATTCCATCCGCCAATTCGCCCAACAGCTCATCGAGGCCGAGGCCAGCGCTGTCAAAGCCGTCGCCGCCACCCTCGACGAAGACTTCGACCGAGCCCTCAAACTCATCCACGAATGCAACGGCGCGGTCCTGACCACCGGCGTCGGCAAGGCCGGCATCATCGCCCGAAAATTGGCCGCCACCTTCGCCTCCACCGGCACGCCCAGCCATTTTCTCCATCCCGGCGACGCCCTCCACGGCGACATCGGCGCCATCCGCACGGGCGACCTCGTGGTCATCCTCTCCTACAGCGGCGAGAGCGATGAAATCCTCCGCCTCCTCAGCGTGATCAAAAAACTCGATCATCCCGTCATCGCCATCACCTCCAGCGACAAATCCTCCCTCGCCAAACACGCCCAGGTCGTCCTCAAGCTCGGCCGAATCGAAGAAGCCTGCCCCCTCGGCCTCGCCCCCAGCGCCACCACCACCGCCATGCTGGCCCTCGGCGATGCCCTGGCCCTCTCGGCCATGAAAATGCGCGATTTCACCGCCCAGGACTTCGCCCTCTTTCACCCCGCCGGCCAGATCGGCCGCAAACTGATCAAAGTAAAAGAAGCCATGACCTTCCGACTCGGCGAAAACCTCCCCATCGCCCCCGACACCCTCAGCATCAAGGATGTGCTGGTAAAAGTCAGCCACATCAAGCGCCGCAGCGGCGCGGTGATCCTCGTCGATCGCGATGGAAGAATGTCCGGCATCTTCGCCGACTCCGACCTGCGCCGCCTCCTCACCGCCCACGGCGCATCCATCCTCGACCGCCCCATCCGCGAGCTGATGACCAAAAACCCCAAAAAAATCTCCGGCGACAGCCTGGCCAGCGAAGTCATGGCCATCATGAAACAATTTCGCATCGACGAAGTCCCAGTGGTCGATGGCGACAATCGTCCGGTCGGCCTGATTGATGTGCAGGACCTGGTTGTCCTTAAAATGTTCGACGTCGAGCCTGAGACCTGATCGGTGGGTCGGGCACTCCTGCCCGGCATTCTGTAGGGTGGGCACCGCCCACCGAATCCCGTAGGGTGCGGCTCGCCGCACCACAGTTCGTAGGGTGTGCTTCAGCACACCACAAGCCCCGTAGGGGCGACAGAAGATAGCCCACGGCGCAAGCCGTGGGATAATGACCGCGAGACAAATGAGCCCCGTAGGGGCGTAAGAACTTTAACATGCGTATTCTCGTCCTCCTCGCCTCCACCGTCGTCCTCGCCGCCATCGGTTTTGTCGTCTATTGGACGATGCAAAGCCCCGACGGCCGCCAGCCGCAAAATCCCCGCGCTGGCGACAAACACCTCGCCGCCACGCTCCCCACTTCCGGCGAAGGCTTCGGCCCCGGCGAGCGCGTCTGGTGGAACCGCTACGACGCCAAGGGCGAGCGCACCAGCCGCATCCGCGTCTCCCGCTACAAACCCCTGAAAGATGGCCGATTCTTCGTCAACGATCCCGAGACCGACTTTTTCCTCCACAACGGCCAGGTGCTCCACCTCGAAGGCAAAACCGGCTACATCGTCACCCAGGAAAATATCGGGCACAGCAAGAATTCCCCCGGCGGCGCTCCCAACCGCTCCCCGCGCAGCGGCGACCTCAAGGAAGTCGTCCTCAAGCTCTTCGAAGACGAATCGATGGACAAGCGGCCCATGATGGTCATGACCATGAACAACGCCTCGTTCGACAACGAGACTTTCCGCATTCAAACCGAGGATTTCGAAGATCAAAATGGCAAGCGCATCCCCGGCGACCTCGTCCCCGTGCAGATGCGCGGCGATGATGATCACCCTGATTTCGACGGCCTGGGCCTGCGGCTCCAATACAACGAAGTCGATCGCCGCCTGGAATATCTAAAGGTGTTCCACGGCCAGCGCCTGCTCATCAAGCATCCCGGAAATCTCCGCCAGCAGCGCCCCGCGCCCGCCACGCAGCCGGCCGCGGCTTTCATTCCCATCCCGCCCATCGCCGGCATCGCCCTCGCCGCCGCCGAGCCATCCGCCGTGCGCGAAGCCGCTCCCAAACCCGCCCCACGCGATGCCGCTCCCCGCCGCCCGCGCCCCCAGGTCATTCCCGCCACTCGTCCAAAAGAGGACCATCCCGCGCCCGTCTATCGCGCGATTTTCAAGGATTCTGTCGTCATCACCCAGCTCGATCAGCGCCTGGCCACGGCCGACGAGATGCACGTCGATTTCGTCAGCGAAAGCGACGACCTGATGCCCGGCGCATCGACCACGCAGCCCACAACTCGTTCTTCCACAACCCGTCCGGCCCGCGCTCCGCGAACGCGCGTAGGTCCGGCTGTGCCGGACACGTCCGGCGGAGCCGGCCCCGCGCGCTCCAAACCGACAACCCGTCAACTCGCTTCGGCCACCACAAATCCCACCACCAAACCCACAACCAATCCCGCCGACGAACCTCTGGAAATCGTCTGGACCGGTCCCCTCACCATCACTCCCATCCTTGGTGACCGCCCCGACCGCATCGCTCCCGGTGAGTCCATCGTCAAGCTCATCGCCAAAGAAGGCCGATTTGTCGAGCTCAATCGCGAAGCCAACGGCGTCAAGAGCAACATCCGCGGCGGCATGATCACCCACTGGACCCTCGATCAGGGCACACTCATCCAGGAAGGCCCGGGCGCGCCCGTCGAAATGACCGACACCCGCGGCACCCACATCACCACCCGCACCATGGACTTCTCCCAGGCCATCGGCACCGCCGTGCTCTATGGCAAGAGCCACGCCGAACTGCCGACCGAAGAAGGAATGGGTTCAAAAACTCTCGCTCCCAACGCCGCGCCCGAGATGATGG
>JBGPEF010000243.1:0-8130 GCA_041482675.1 Tepidisphaeraceae bacterium
CGGATGCGCCGGCGGCGTTGAAGTAGCGGAGGAGCGTGAAACCCAGGCCATAAGCGTGGGCAAAATCGCGGATCATCCATTCGACGACCAGCTTGGTTCGCGCGTAAGGGCTGCACGGATCCTGTGCGGAATCCTCGGCCATGGGAACCTTGGGATTCAGGCCATAGGTGGCGCAGGTGCTGGAGAAGAGCATGCGCTTCACGCCCGCGGCTCGCATGGCGTTCAGCAGACTGAGCGTGCCGGCGATGTTGTTGCGATAGTGATATTCGGGATCATCGACCGATTCGCCAACGCAGGTGGCGGCGGCGAAATGCATGACGGCGTCGGCCTTCTGTTGCCGCAGCGCCTCCTCGAGCGATGGAGTATCGCTGATATCGCCGACGATGAGCCGGCCGGCGGGGACGGATTCGCGATGGCCCTGGACGAGATTGTCGTAGGCGATGGCGTCAAAGCCGTTGGCGAGAAGATGGCGCAGAGCGGCGCTGCCGACATAGCCCGCGCCGCCGGTGACAAGGATTCGTTTGCTCATTTTGTTTTGACGGGTATTTCCAGACGCGCGATCAGGCGCGAGGCTTCGAGAAGATCGGTGGCGGCGTAATCGACGGCAGGATCGTTGGGATCCACTTTGTCGCCCTGGCCGGTGCGGACGAGAATGGTGCCGCGCAGGCCGGCATTCCGGCCGGCGAGCATGTCACTGTGCATGTCGCCGACGATCCAGGAGCGAGTCAGGTCAAGAAGAAGGTCGCGGGATGCTTTCTGGAGCATGCCGGGGCCGGGTTTGCGGTCGTGATGCTCGATGATGGTGCGATCGGTCGTTGTGGGGGCGGCAGGGCAGAAGAAAACGCCATCGAGGCGAACGCCATGCCCGGCCAGTTGGCGGTGCATCTCATCATGCACGAGCGTCAAACCTGCAACACTGAGCAGGCCGCGGCCGATGACGGATTGATTGGTGACGATGATGCAGGCGTAGTCGAGCGCCTGGAGATTGCGAATGGCATCGGCCGCGCCGGGGATGAGGCGGACCTGCGAAGGCTCGGTGAGAAGGTGGACATGCTCGATGACCGTGCCGTCACGGTCGAGGAACACGGCGGGTCGCATTCCGATGCCTGTGTGATTGCTCATTCGCCCTTGCGGTCCGCTAAAGCGGAAGCTACGAGATTCGCGGCGTTCGCGGCGAGGCGGCCGGCCCTCACGTCGCGCTCGGCCCCTTCGAGCGCCTCGATCGTTCCAATATCCTGATGATAACCCTGCCAAACCCAGCCAAACATCCGGCCGACGAAGGCCGGCAACACGTCGAAGCCCAGATCAAAGCGATTCATGTCGGCCATCTCATGATAGGCCGCGGCACTGAGAGCATAGATACCGCCGTTGGCGAGGTTGGTTCGGGGATTCTTCGGTTTCTCCACAAACTCGATGATGCGGGCGGAGTCGTCCATCTTGGCGATGCCGCAGCGCTCGGGATACGGAGCGCGAAAGAGCAGCATGGTCATGGGGCCGGTGTGGGAGTGGTGGAAGGAGAGGAATGAGGAGAGGTCGACGTTGCTCAGGTTGTCGGCGTAGATGATCAGCGCGGTTTCGTTGGGCGCGACCCAGTTGCGATTGTGATGGACAGTGCCGGCGGAGCCGAGGAGCGTTGGCTCGTAAGCTTCTTCGACGCGAAATTGGCCGAGATGATTGATGCGGTCGCGGTAGGTGCGGACTTTGCGGGGGAGGTGGTGGGTGTTGATGAGGATGTCGCGCAGGCCGGCGGCGGCGAAAAGGTCGAACCAATAATCGAGCAGCGGGCGGCCGGCGATGGGGATGAGGCATTTGGGCGTATGGTCAGTGAGCGGCCGGAGGCGCGTGCCCATGCCGGCGGCCATGAGGAGGACTTTGGTATTCGTCGGGTGCATCATCGATTGTCCGGCACAGCCGGACCTACGTTGCGGACGACATTCAGCGCGGCCATTTGCTTGTTGCAGTAGGTGAGGATGTCGGCGGCGGAATCGGCGGTGTCGAGCCATTCCTTATATGCCTTGACGCTGTCCTGAATGCTTTTGCGCGGTTTCCAGCCGAGCTTTTGGAGCTTGCTGATGTCGGAGCAGATGTGGCGCGTGTCGCCAAAGCGGTATTTGCCACTGGGTTTGGGCTGGTAGTTTTTTCGGCCGAAGACTTCAGCGACGGCGCTGGCGAACTGCAAGACGGTGTAGGGCCTGCCGCCGCCGACGTGGAACATTTCGTAATTGGCGCGATCGTCGTGGAGGACCAGGAGGTTCGCATCGACCACGTCCAGCACGTTGACAAAATCCCGGATCTGCTGGCCATCCTCGTAAATCTGCGGATCAAGATTCTGATGGAAGCTGAGACAGAAAACGCGGCACGCGCCGCTGTAGGCGTTGTAAAAACTCTGCCGCGGGCCCTGGACGATGGAGTAGCGCATGGCGACCGATGGAATGCCGTAGCGCTTGCCGAGGTGCAGCGCGACTTTCTCCTGGGCGATTTTGCTGATGCCGTATTGGTTTTGGGGGTTGGCGACGGTTTCAGTGGTGCGCTGCCACTGGAGCGGGCCGCGAAAACCCGGCGGCGGCTGAATTTCCCAGAGGCCGCGCTGGAGCTGCTCGTCGGGGCGGATGTCGGGGAGGAGCGGCTTGCCGTTGGCATCGTGATAGAGGCCTTCGCCGAGGCAGGCCTGGCTGGAGGCGACGATGACTTTTTTGACCGGCAGTTTTTCGCGGAGGATCAGCTCGTAAATCAGGGCGGTGGAGGTGACGTTGACGTCGAAAAAGCGGCTGAAAGTCGGGAGATAATCCTGGAAGGCGGCCAGATGATAGATGGCATCGCAGCCGCGCATGGCTTCGAGAAGAATCGCTGCGTTGCGGACATCACCTTCGATGAATTCGACGCGATCGTCGAGATAGCCGGGGCGTTTGCGGTTGGGATGGACGGGCGATTCGAGGCTATCGAGCACGCGGACCGCATGGCCTTCCTTCAATAGAGCATCGGCCGTGTGCGAGCCGATGAAACCAGCACCGCCGGTGACGAGGATTCTCACGCGACCTCCGGGCGCTGGCCGGCGATGCGGGCTTTGAGACCCTGGGCGACGATGTGGGCGATGGAGAGATGGAGGTCTTCGATCACGCCGTAATTCTCGCTGGGGACATTGATGTGCAGGTGGGCGAGATTTTTCACCTTGCCGCCGGAAAAGCCGGTGAGGGCAATGACGCTCAGGCCGTTTTCCCTGGCCCATTCGCAGGCGCGAAGCAGGTTGGGCGAGTTGCCGGAGCAGGAGATTCCAATCGCAACATCGCCGGAGCGCGTAGGAGGCCAGAGGGAAGCGGAAGGTTTCTTCATAGGAGATGTCGTTGGCGATGGCGGTGGTGAGGCCGACGTTGTCAACCAGGCTCATCGCGTGCAGCCGTTTTTTTCCATCGACCGATGCCGTTTTCACGAGATCGGTCACGAAATGACTGGATGTATAGGCGCTGCCGCCGTTGCCAAAGACGTAAACGCGCCGATTGTCGCGCCAGGCGTCGAAGGTCATTTCGGCGAAGCGCTCGACGGCGACGGGATCGATCTGGCCGACAACGCGGGCCATTTCGGCGATGTAGGAGCTGGCGGTTTTGGAAATCGTGCCGGCCATGTTGATTATCCGCCTTTGGCGAAGTGCTCGCGATACCACTTGACGGTTTCGGCCAATCCCTGATCGAAGTTGATCAGCGGGGCATATCCCAAAACCGATTTTGCCCTGGAAATGTCCGCCTGAGACTCACGAACGTCGCCGGCGCGCGGCGGTTGATAAATCGGTTGCAAATTCTCGACGCCGAACAGCCTGGCCATTTTTTGATAGAGCTCGTTGAGATCAATGCGTCCCCCGGCGGCGACGTTGAAAACCTCGCCTTCGAGGGGCTTTGGATGCAACGCAGCCAGCAGATTGGCATGGACGACGTTGTCCACGTACGTGAAATCGCGGCTCTGGCCGCCATCGCCGAAAATCATGGCGGGCTGATGCTTGTGGAATGCTTTGGCGAAAGCGGCGATGACGGCGGCGTAGGCCGAATTGGGATTCTGCCGCGGGCCGAAGATGTTGAAATAGCGGAGGACGGCGCTGTCCAGGCCATAGCTGTGATACCAGCTCCGCAGCGCGTGCTCGCCGGCAAGTTTGGCGGCGGCATACGGGCTGCGCGGAAGCGGCGGCATGGTTTCAATTTTGAGGCCGACGATTGGTGGATCGCCATAAGCGCTCGATGATCCGGCGAACATCACCCGCTTCACGCCCGCCGCCCGCGAGGCCTGCAAGACATTGATCGTCCCGGTGACATTGACGTTGAAATAATGCTCGGGTTCTTCGACGCTGCGCGGAACCGAGCCGAGGGCGGCCTGGTGGAAAACAAATTCACAGCCATCTATCGCGCGCTTCACGGTCGGAACATCAGTGATGGAGCCGGTGATCTGCTCAATCCGATTCGCAAAGCCACTGAGATTGTTCCAATCTCCGCCAGAGAGATCGTCGAGAACAAATACTTTCGCATCGAGTTCCACGAGCGCCTGCACGAGGTGCGAGCCGATGAACCCAGCGCCGCCGGTGACCAGGACCCGTTTGCCGGCAAAAGTATCGCGATGAATCGAGCGCCAGTTGGCCATTTTTCCTTTCTAACTCACAAAGACGATGCGGCTGCCCAGGCGGTCCACCTGAAAATCCAGCTCGCGCGGTCGGCCGAGGGCTTCACGGATGCGATCGTGACACTCGCGCGGAGCCATGAGCAGGAGAAACCCGCCGCCGCCCGCACCCAGCAGTTTTCCGGCCTGTGCGCCGGCCTTGCGGGCGCTTTCATACCAGCCATCGATGCGCGCGTCACTGATGCCAAATCCGAGCGATCGTTTCAGTTCCCAGCCTTCGTGAAGGAGCTTTCCGAATTCTTCCAGATCGCCGCGGCCGGAGAAGGCCTGCCGCATGGCATCGGCCAGGTCGCGCATCTGGCGGAGGATCGACATCTTGTCCCCGGTTTGCGCGCTTTGCTGTTTGAGGATCACATCCGCATCGCGCTTCTGATTGGTGTAGAGCAGCAGGATTCGCTGCTCCAGCTCGTGGACCATTTCCACGCGGCAGGGGACGGGTTCGACATCGACGTGATGATCGGGGTTGAAGCGGAGATAATTGAAACCGCCAAAAGCCGCCGCGTATTGGTCCTGGCGGCCGATGGGTTTTTTGAGCACATCGATTTCAATGTGGCACGCTTCCTCGGCCATTTTGTGGCGATTGACGATGTCGCCTTTGTAGGCGTGCAGCGCGTTGAGCAAACCGACAGTCAATGTGCTGCTGGAGCCCATGCCGGTGCCGGCGGGGACATCGCCGATGGTGGTGATCTCCAGATGGCGGCCGAGATCGGTATATCGCAGCGCCTCGCGCACAATCGTGTGTTGAATCTCGTCGACCGTGTCGCAGATTTCTGTCTTGGAATAGGCCACGCGCGTTGAGGGCTCGAAGCGGTAGCTGAGCGTCACGTACATGTGCTTGTTGAGGGCAACGCTGAAGACCGCGCCGATTTCCTTCTGGTAGAACGAAGGCAGATCGGTCCCGCCGCCGGCGAAGCTGACGCGGTAGGGTGTCTGGGTGATGATCATTCTCGCGCTCCGGCGGCGATGGTTTGAGTTGGGCAGCAGTTTCTTTGCGACGGTTCATGTTTTGCCGCCAGCTTGGCGCGAAAGAGGGCGATGAGGGGATCGAGGCTGTTGGCAAGGTCGAACTTTTCGATGATCCACTGGCGAGCATTCGTTGCGAATTGTTTCGCCTCGGCGGGATTGTTGTGAAGACGGATGATAGCGTCGGCGATCTGCTGAACGTTGCCCGGATCGACGAGCAGGCCGGTTTTTTCGTGAATAACCAGATCGGGAATGCCGACGAGGCGAGTGGAAATGCCCGGCAGGCCGCAGGCCATCGCTTCCATGAGCATCTGCGGCAGGCCATCGATATCGCCATCCTCGGCCCACACGCAGGGGAGACAATAAATGTCGCCGGTGTGCATGAATGAAGGGATGTCTTCCTGTTTGATTTCCTGGCCGGTGAGGCGGACGCGATCGGTGAGTTTCAGCTCGTCGATCTGCTGCTGAAGCTGCTCCTGGAGCGGGCCGCTGCCGGCGATGATGCATTCGAGATCGATGCCGCGATCGGCGATGAGGCGGCAGGCGGCGATCAGGTCTCTGAAACCTTTTTTCGCGACGAGCCGGCCGGAGGAGAGGATGCGCAGCTTGCCGTCGGCCGCTCTGGGCACTGACGCGGGCGTGAATTTATCCAACTCGATGCCGCAATACACGATGTGAAGCTGATCGTCGCGTGCCCCCCACTTCTTATAGAAATCGCGATGGAATTCCGAGATGCAGACGATGAAATCGGCGCGGCGGATTTTGTCCCCCAGGGCGACGCGATCGCGGAAGAGGTCGGAGGCGTGGCCGGTGAAGCTGAAGGGTACGCCCAGCAGCCATGCGCTGTACATTCCGATGGAGCCGGAGGAATGGACCCACTGGGCGTGAATCAGGCTGACTTTTTCGTGGCGGAGGGAGCGGGCCCAGTGGCAGGCGACGAAAAAGTGGCTAAGCGCGGCGATTCGCGCGCGGAACGACTCACGGCGGCCGAAAAGAGCGTTGAACAGCGCCGAGAAGAATTTCCCGCCGAAGAGAATGGGGGCGAGGAGGATCGACAAAGCCGCGCCGGCGATGGGCAGCGGATAGAGAATCCGCGTATTTTTCTGCAATTCAGCCGCCCACGGCGAGCGGAAAAACACCTGCTGCGGCCCGCGCATCGAATGAAGCACGAACGGGACGCCGTGCTGCGAGACAATGTGCAGCTCGTTGCCGACCCACGCGTTGCCGATGCCAGTGGTGGTGATGTAATGAATCATCCGGCCACTCCTGCGCTGGCGATGGCGCTGGTGTTTTCGGTTTTGACCGCGACGGGTTTGGTGACATTGCCCATGCTGCGGTCGAGTCCTTCGCGCCAGGAATATTTTGGCTTCCAGCCGGTGGCTTGTTTCAGGCGATCATTGCTGAAACGCAGCGGCTTGCAGCGGGCATGGAGCCGCGCGGGGATGAGCAGGCCGGGAAGTTTGGCGCGGCCTTTGAATAGAACCTTATTGGTCAGATCGGCCAGGCCGGCAACGGCGCGCAGGAGCGTCCAGGGAACAGGAATGATCCTCGGCCGACCGGGAAGGCGGCGACGAAGCTGGGCGGCATAGGTGCGCTGATTGGGGAGATCATCATCAATCACATTGAACGTACCGCCGTTGGCCGCGGGTGATTCCAGGGCGAGGAGGATCGCTTGGGCACAATTCTCGACATACGTCAGCGGCAATGTTGCCCACGCGCCGGTGCGGAGCCAGAAGCGCCTGCCCTCGATGCCCAGGCGCGCGGTCCAGAGATTGTCTTTACCGAAAATCACGCCGGGACGAAGAATGGTCCACTTCCAACTGTGCTTTTGCGCGGTCTGCCGGACGAGTTTTTCCTGAAGGAGTTTGGTGTACGCATAGTCGTCGCGATCGCGCGGGCGGGATTCGAGGGGGGACGATTCATCGAGGCGCTGGAAGCTCCAGAGCTTTCTATAGTCGTAAACGGAGAGCGAGCTGATGGAAACGATTTGCTCCACGCCCGTTTCCTTCATCGCACGCAGGAGATTCTCAGTGGCCAGCACGGTTCCGGCGAATTGCGCATAAAAATCGCCCGTTTTTGCGGCCGCCAGATGAATCACCGCATCCACGCCGCGACAAGCATCAACCAGACCGCGCGAATTCCGCAGATCGACGCGAACCGGCTCAACATCGCCATCGAGCTTGTGAACATCGCCCGCCGGCCGAACCACGGCGCGGACCCGATGGCCGCGCGACAGTGCCTCGGCCACAACGTGACCGCCCAGAAATCCGGTCGCACCTGTAATCAGCAGTTTCATGCGCGGTTGGCGGGATCCAAAAGGGCATCGACCAGTCTGCCTGCGCTGTCCATGTTGCCAAAACTCACGGGCGGCTCGATGCCTCGCTCAAGCGCCTGATAGGTCTTGTCGAGGAACCGATGCAGCCCATGAAGCGGGCCGCGCTGAAGAACTTTATTGCTAAATCCGCGAACGCTGGAGCGGATCATTTCAAATCCATTGGCTACCTGGTTGGC
>JBGPEF010000244.1:0-8064 GCA_041482675.1 Tepidisphaeraceae bacterium
ACCCCCAAGGCCAAATACGACAACAACACCGGCTTCATCGCCGGCGACGTCGTCCCCCGCGGCCTCCTCATCAAACTCTCCGACGACTGGTCCACCGGCCTCGTCTTCGACATGGACCTCTGCCGACTCGCCTACGCCTGGACCGGCGCTCCCCCCAATTGGCGCGGCATCATCTTCGACGGCGAACACGGCCTGGGCGCCCAGCTCGGCGCTCCCCCCATCTTCAAAACCCCCTACGCCCCCGGCTGGGCCGACTCCACCGGCAGCTTCAAAGACCCCCGCCCCGACATCATCAAACCCCTCGCTCCCCCCGGCCCACTCCCCCGCTCCTGGGCCAAATACAAAGGCCTCTACCGTCACGCCGACCAGATCATTCTCTCCTACACCGTCGGCCCAACCCCCATCCTCGAAATGCCCGCGCTCGAAACCATCGATGCCTCAAAAATTTTCTCCCGCACCTTCCACATCTCCCCCTCATCAACCCAGATGTCTCTCTCCGTCGCCCAATCCAAAGGCGACGCCTCCGTCCAGAATAAAATCCTCACCACCGGCGACCTCCACATCGCCGCCGCAGGCGCACCTCCCGGCTCCAAGCTGGAATTAAACCCCGACAACAACATCATCTTCCGCATCCCACCCCACACCACGCCCCTCATCTTCAAACTCCTCCTCTCCACCTCCTCCCTCGACTCCTTCGCCTCCTCCCCAAAGCCCATCGACCTCTCCACTCTCACCCACGGCGGCCCCGCTCAATACCCTCAAACCATCACCACCAAAGGAATCCTCTCCACCTCCAAAGAACCCTACGTCGTCGACAATCTCACCCTGCCGACTGAAAATCCCTGGCACTCCTGGATCCGTCCCGGCGGCTTCGACTTCTTCGCCGATGGAACCCGCGCAGCCCTCTGCACCTGGTCCGGCGACGTCTGGATCGTCTCCGGCATCGACGACACCCTCCAAAAACTCACCTGGAAACGCTTCGCCACCGGCCTCCACCAACCCCTCGGCCTGAAAATCGTCAACGACATCATCTACACCGTCGGCCACGACCAGATCACCCGCTTCCACGATCTCAACAACGACGGCGAGGCCGACTTCTACGAAAACTTCAACAACGACTGGGAACTCACCTCCGCCTTCCACGCTTTCTGCTTCGACCTCCAGACCGATCCCGACGGCAACTTCTTCTTCGCCTTCGGCTCCCCCGTCCGTGCCGGCGGCCCCGGCTTCCACAACATCACCACCCACCACGGCTCCATCCTCAAAATCTCCAAGGATGGCTCCAAACTCGAGCGCTACGCCACCGGCTTCCGCGCCCCCAACGGCATGTGCGTGAGCCCCACCGGCCAGGTCACCATCGGCGACAACGAAGGAAGCTGGGTTCCCAAAGTCCCCCTCCACTGGATCAAGCCCGGCTCCTTCAACGGCGTCGTCACCTCCGCCCACATGCCCCTCAAATCCACCGACGTCAAGGCCGACATCTCGGAAATGCCCAAACCCCTCTGCTGGTTCCCCAAAAATTACGACAACTCCAACGGCGATCAGGTCTGGGTCACCAGCGACAACTGGGGCCCCTTCAAAGGCGACATGCTTCACCTGTCCTACGGCACTTCATCGCTTTTCAAAGTGATGATGGAAGAAGTGAACGGCCAGATGCAGGGCGGCGTCGTCAAATTCCCCCTCAAATTCACCAGCTCCGCCATGCGCGGCCGCTTCAATCCGCGCGATGGCCAGCTCTACATCGCCGGCCTCTCCGGCTGGCAATCCAACGCCTCCAAAGACGGCGGCCTCGACCGCGTCCGCTACACCAACAAGCCCGTCCTCATGCCCACCTCCCTCCGCGCCACCGCGGCTGGGATACAAATCACTTTCACCAACCCCATCGACTCCAAATCCGCCTCCGACCCCGACAACTACTCCGTTGAAATCTGGAACTACAAATGGACCAGCACTTACGGCTCCGGCGATTATTCAACGATGTCCGAAAGCGAATCCACCGGGAAAAAGAAGGCCGAAGGCCACGACCCCCTCCCCGTCAAAAGCGCCAGCATCTCGGCCGACGGCAAATCAATCTTCCTCCAGCTCCCCGACATCAAACCCTGCAACCAGATGCACATCCTAATAAAACTCAAAACCCCCGACGGCAAACCCCTCAACACCGAAATCTACAACACCATCCACAACCTCGGCCCCCCGTAACACGGGCATCTTGCCCGTGGCTCCGTCTTAAACGTGCCACGTGCGCCTCGCCCGTGTCTATTCCTGCATGCCCCAGTCGAATTCCCCGGCGACCCAAAGGACAAAACAGAGAAAGGCCACTCCCACGACTCCCTGCCCATCAAATCCGTCTCCATTTCCGCCGACAGTCAATCAATCTTCCTCGACCTTCCCGCCATCAATAGTGCAATCAACTCCCCACACCAGAGTCACCGGACCGCCTGCGAGCGGCCGTGACGACCGGGCACCGGAGGGCAAGCGATTTCCGCATCGCGCCAGCCCTCTCATCCCTTTCAACCCCTCTCCCACCCTTTCCTCCCCGCAATTCCCAGGGTGATGAGGTGGGTGCGGGAGGAGAAGAGGGATGTACTCATCCATCTTTTCCTCCTGCATCCGCGCATTCAATCTCAAATCTGATGGCCACACCTTCGCGTACTCCCCACCACCCCCCGCATTCCAACTCCGCTCCCTTGTGCGTCAATTACCCCCTTGAACCTATCGATCATAACCCGCCGAATCCCCATTCTGCCTAACCGGCCTCCGCGCCTCCGTCCCCGGCTTCCCCACCTCAGTCACCCTCTCCTTCACCACCTCCCCCCCCGACAAATCATTCCCCTTCCACTCCCTAACCCCTCCCCACCTCCCCGCCCTCAAATAATAAGCCGCCTCCCCCTCCCCCGGCGCAACAATCCCCCTCCAGGTCTGCCCACTCCCATCCCCAAAACTAACCGTCACGTTATGCCTCCCCACCGGCAAATACAGCGGCACGATGAACACCGACCTCGGCAACATCTCCCAATGCCGCACATCCCCCGTTGCCGTCGCCTTCAACAGCGCTCCCCCAATCAACAACGCCGCCGCGCTCCCCGCATCCGGCCTCTCCTTCGTTCCCTGAGAAGCCCCCGCCGCCATCAATCCCGTCCCCACCACCGACTTAATCACTCGAATCGTATCAATGCTCTGCCACCTCCGGTCCTGCGCCATCTCCAGCAAATCCACCGGCGCACTCCCCACCCCATTCACATGCACCACCTGCCCATTCACCCGCACCACCGGCCGCGGCACCGGCCCCACTTGGCTCGGATGCGGCACAAACCCCACCACCGAATTGTCATATTCCAAAACCTTCGCCGGCCCCTGCCCATAATCCACAATCAACAAAACGTTCGACCTCTCCATCCGCTCCCCCTCCACCAGATACTTCAAATCCGGCCTCAATTTCCCCACCCGCTCGAACATGTCCCGCGCCTTCTCCCCATTCCCCAATTTCAGCCAGCATTTCCCCAGCATGATGTACGCGATCGAAAAATTACTCTCCACCTCCCGATATTCATCTCCCTTCGGCCCACCCTCCCCATAATCCCGCAGCTTGAACAGCGCATTCTCAAACGCCGCCCGCGCATTCCCATAATCCCGCTGCATGTAATAAATCACCCCCAGATAAAAATTCACCATCGCCCGCTCAAACGGCTCCCCCTTCCACACCTTCAACTTCTCCGCCAGGAACACCGCCGCCGCGCTCCTCCCCCCATCGTTGACGCCAACACTGTTGATCACCTCATAAGCTCGATAAAACGCCGCCTCCGCCTCCCCCAGGTCATAATCACAAAGCGCCGCCGACCCCAGCCTCACATTGTTCAGCACATAATCCTCATCCGTCTTCCCCGCCAGCGGCCTCAAAACCTCCCGCGCCCTCCCATAATCCCCCACAAAAAAATCATTCACCCCCCTCTGCGCCTCCGGATGCTTCTCCGCCGCGCACCCACAGAGTAGTGCGCATATGACCAGCGCCATTGTGGTGCAGGCTTTAGCCTGCCAGGATTTACCCTCTCCCGGTACTCCGTGAGAGGGCAGGGTGAGGGCCTTCTTCAATCGCAAATTGCCAATCCCCAATCGCAAATTCTTTTCCTCATCTAATCTTCTTCTCTGTGTCTCTGCGTCTCTGCGGTTGCATCCTCTTATCTTTTTCAGTCCAGGAATCCCTTCACCGCCGTCTTCTTCACCTCATACCTGTCCGTCCACATCACCTCCCCATCCCTGATGCTCGTCAATTGATAAACGCACAAATACGCCGCGCTCCTCCTCTTCGAGCTCTCATCCGCCAGCGAGCTGAACCTCGCCACCAACGCATATTCCGGCTGAATCCTCTCCGGCGCAGGCCCCAAATCCACATCCACCTCCCTGTTCCTCAATCGATAATAAGAATCCCGATTCATCACCCAGACAAACTTCTGCGGCTCATGCTTCGAAAGCAGGTATCGCACCCGCGCCACAAACACCTCCCCCTGTCCCGCCGGCAATATCTCCCCCGTCAAATGATTCTCCACCGCCTGCACCACCACACGCAGCGCCCCCCTCTTCGCATAAACCTCTGCAACTTTCGGCTCCGAAGCCAAACTCCGCGCCATCAAATCCGTCATCGACACCAAATCCACCGAATCCAGCGCCGTGTTATGCCCACTCGACACCGCCGACGACACCGAGCACCCCCCCAACCCCATCGCCATCAGCAGAATCCATCGCATGCGACCTCATCCATCCCCTGTGGTCCGCGCCCATCCTCACAATCCGCGTCCCCTCTTCTGGCAATCCCCCAAATTTACTCGCTTCACGTTTCACGTCTTCACGTCTTCAACTCTGATCTGCGCCCATCCGCGTTCATCCTCGCAATCCGAATCCCCTCTTCTGGCATTCCCCCACATTTACTCGCTTCACGTTTCACGTTTCACGTCTTCAGCTCTTCTCTTCTCTGCGTCTCTGCATCTCTGCGTCTCCGCGATTCCCCCCTTCTCCCAACCTCACCTCGCCGCCTTCACCTCATACTTATTCGTCCACACCTGCGCCCCGCTCTTCAAGCTCACCACCGTAAACTCCAGAAGGTAATAGTTCGTCCCCCGGTTCGGCATATCAAACGCCTTCCCATACAGTGCAAAATCCGGCTGAAGCCGCCCCAACCCACCCCCTCCGCTGCCCTGCCCAAACTCATCCCCCCTCCCCCCATCCAACTCCTTATTCCTCAATTGATTAAGCTTCGCCTTGTTCTCCACCAGCGTCACGCTCCCCTTCCCCTGCTGCCCCAGATTGGTTCTGAGTCTCTCAATGAAAATGTCATAGTTCACATTAAACCGCCGGTCCATGGTCCGATCCTCAAACCGATCCACCACCATCACCCACTGCGCATTCGCCCGCCGCAACCCCTCATCCGCGAGTAAATCCCTTGCCATCAAATCACTTGCGCTCACCACATCCTTGCTCTGCAACCCCCGATCCCGCTCATCAATCGTGTCCACCGGCGGCCGCTGCTGCCCATACCCATGCGGCTCATCCCGCGTGCAACCGCCCATCACCGACGCCAATAACCCCATTCCCAGCAATATCTTAGCGCTAATCATACCGTTCTCCTTCTATTCTCCAGCGCAGCACCTTACCCTATGACACAGCGTGACGCCACGAACTCTAGACACGCGAATGCACTTAAGGCGAGCGGGCCAGACAATC
The DNA here is from genome assembly GCA_041482675.1 of Tepidisphaeraceae bacterium. Classification (GTDB taxonomy): domain Bacteria; phylum Planctomycetota; class Phycisphaerae; order Tepidisphaerales; family Tepidisphaeraceae; genus JBGPEF01. Next base: position 5,716 of record JBGPEF010000244.1, read on the forward strand.
CTTGGCCACTTTCCTGTGTCTCTGTTCTGGGTGTGCTCTGGTGTGCTGTAGGGTGTGCTTCAGCACACCGTCCGCCTACGCTTTGAGGAGGCCTTGTGCTCAAGCTGCCATTAACTCTGCTGATCATCCTCGCCGCCGCCTTCCAATCCGGCTGCCGCGACGCCAGCCCCGAAGTCCAGCGCGTCCCCACGCCCTCTCCCGGCCGCGATACCACGCGCTCCGAATACGACCACCCCAAACCCCTCCCCTCCCCCGATCCCGACGCCAACCGCCTCGGCCCCGCACCCTTCTACGACGAACCCCTCGTCGTCGACATCCCCGCCGAAGCCAAACACTTCGTCGAAACCTACAAACAAGTCGGCAAGCCCCGCATCGTCGTCTTCGTCAACCGCGGCCTCGACGGCCAAATCCTCCCCGTCACCGATCCCGGCCGCTACACCACCTCCAAAGACATCTTCCTCCGCCCCGGCCAATACGATGAGGTCCGCGCCAAACAAATCGACTACGAAATGATGGAACTCCTCCTCGCCGACTGGATGTCCGCCGACAATCAGGTCACGATTATTTCCCCCCGCACCGCCCGCCGCCAATTAACCGATCAGGAACTCAAAGATCTCCAGGCCGGCAACCCCCAGGCCCTCGCCGACGTCGGCCGCCGCCTCGACGCCGACATCCTCATTCAAGTCCAGGCCAAACCCACCCGCCAAACCGAGCAGGGCCTCGAAGTCCGCGTCATCGCCGAAGCCATCAACATCAAAGGCGGCGAATCCCTCGCCCGTGCCGCCGTCGACGTCCAGCCTCCCCTCGACAAAATCCAAACCAACCGCCACACCCGCTTCCTCGCCAGAAAACTAATGGACGGAATGACCACCACCTGGTCCACCCCCGCCCCCGCCAAAAAACCCGAGTAGCTCATCACCCTCTCCCGGTACTCCGGGAGAGGGCAGGGTGAGGGCTCTGCTGATCTGGATCTGTAGGGGCGGCTTCAGCCGCCGTTTTCCGTAGCTCGGGCACTCCTGCCCGACATCCAAGGAATGACTATGAACCACAAACTCTTCCTTCTAACACTTTTAATCACCGCCTCTCTAACCGGCTGCGCCGTCCGCCCCCCCATCGCCGGCCGCGCCGACCCCTACTCCCGCAACCAGGTCAACTTCGCCGACCCCGACCTCGCCAACAAAACCGCCGTCGCCCCCCCCATGACCGAACGGAAAAACGGCCTCCTCTACGTCACCGTCCCCGTCCGCTCCTCCGTCAACCGCGACTTCCACGTCGACTATCGCATCACCTTCTTCAACGAAAACGGCGTCCCCATCGAAGGCCCCACCCTCTGGACTTCCGGCCCAACCCTCACCGCCAACACCCCCAGCTACATCCAGTTCAACAGCCTCACCGCCAACGCCGCCGACTTCCAACTCGACCTCCGCTACGCGCAATAACCCCACCCCATCCCTCATTGCCAACTCCCCGCAATCTGTTCTATACTGCCCCCCAAACCCTGGGGCCCGCCGCGGCGGGCCCCTTGGCGTTATTTCGGGAGCGTACCGAAGTGGACAAACGGGCCAGACTGTAAATCTGGTGGCTCTGCCTTCGAAGGTTCGAATCCTTCCGCTCCCAATTTTGACCGGAATTAATTGACCTCTCAACACGGGCTTTCGATAATTAAAAGGCTATGGCAACCAGCGTCCGTCAAAAATCTAAAAACCGCGCGGCGGCACGCCATCGCAGCGAAAGGCTGAAGAAGCAACGGGCGAGTGTGCGCAAAAGGCCCGACCCCAACTCGAATGCGGTTCCTTTTCGAGTTTCCGCTGTTGCTGCGAAACTATTGGGACCACCGGCCATCTCTGACGCAAGGGAAGAGAAACTGCCTTTCGATAGCTCAAAAGCGCAGCGGGCCGTGAAGACGAAACCTGCATGAATAATTGGGGCATGGATGGCGGGCGCTAAATCGGACTACCGGCTTGGTCGGATCATCTCCTGTTTCCTATTAGGCCGGAATGGAAAGCGGGAGCAGCATCCCGCCGTAATCATTTCACCAGACATAGAAATCATTCAGCCCGAGAAATTTGATCCGCGCGAGGCCGGGGGTATGGTCAAGGACAATTTAGTGGCTGTGTTGGGAATAAGCACCAAGTATAGGAACTTTCAAGACCCGTATATTCCGTTGCCAGTGGGCCCACAGACGCAACTCACCGAAAATTGTGCGGTAATTCTAAACTGGATCGCCACACCCGCCATTCCCGATGATTGTGAGTTTCTCCTGGGCGATGTGGCGCCTGCGCTCATGGTGCGGATCAACGTCGAGTATCGACGCCTGCTGAAGGATGTGCTTTCCAAGGTCGAAGACCT
>JBGPEF010000245.1:0-8028 GCA_041482675.1 Tepidisphaeraceae bacterium
CGCAGCGCCGCTATTGTCCAGTGGAGTCTCGGCGTCTTTTTTGAATTTCTTGCGCATATTAATCTATCGCACCAGATATGACAGCATCTATTTCGCTGAATCAGGCTCCCCAAGTGCGCTCATGTCTGATTGATAACCCGACTGAGAAACTCAAAACTCCTCTTCGCCGCCTCATGCGGCTCCGCCGTGTGCGTATACAACTCCACCGTCAAAAACCGCCGATACCCAATCTCCTTCAAACTATCTCTCAACCCTGCCCAATCCAGCGTCCCCTCCCCCGGAATCATGTGATAATGCTTCCGCCCCGGAATATCCTCCACGTGCAAATTCCAAATCCGCTTCCCCAGCAACCTCACACACTCCGGAATCGACTCCCCCATCACCTGCGAATGCCCGATGTCCAGATTCGCCCCAAAGCGCGGATGATTTAATCTCTCGATCCACTCCTTCAATTCCGCCGCAAACTCCAGAAGCAAACCCGGCTCACACTCGATCCCCACGTTCACCCCCAGCGCATCCGCCCGATCCAAAATCGGCTTCATCGATTCCGCAAACTGTTTCGCGGCCGCCACCGGCGGCATTCCTCCCAGCATCCTTCCCGATGTAATCGAAATGTTCCCCGCCCCCACCGCCTTCCCAAACTCCAGCGTCTTCAAAATCAATCTCGTCCGATCCGCCCGGTGCTTCGGATTCGGCGAAATCAGCGACGGCTCAAAATACGGCTCCGGCGGCGCATCTTTCCAATACCCAAACGAGCAGTTCGCATTGATGTTCGAAACCGCCAGCCCCAGCCTCTCCAACTCCCGCCGAATTTCCCCAATGCTCTCCTCCGTCAACGTCTCCGGCCACGCGTGCGGCACATCCGCTAGTATCTCCACCCCGCCGTATCCCATCGCCTTGATCGCGCGCAGCGCCTCGATCAGCGAAAACCGCGTAAATGCATTGGTGGAAAACGCCAGCTTCATCGGATGTCTGCCAACCTCTACCGCCCGATTATATGTCCGTTGCACCACCCCAGCGCGGCAACATTCCCCCCGCTCTGGGCAATTCCCCCCACTCCCCACCATCCTGCCGGGCCCATCGCCGCCAGCGCCCAAAATCAATCGGCCTTGCATCCCGGCACAAACGCGAGCAATATCGCCACCTTGCGCACCCGCCGCGCGCGGAAGGTGATAGCTCATGGCCCAAATTCCAAAGAAGATGTATGTCGCTTCCATCGACCGTTTCGGCCCGCCCAGCGTGCTGAAATACCACAAACTCCCCGTCCCCCCCATCGCCCCCAACGACGTGCTCATCTATGTCCACACCGCCGGCATCGGCTCCTGGGATCCCGAAATCCGCGCTGGCTGGTGGCCCGAGGGCAAGCCCAAATTCCCCGTCGTCCTCGGCACGGATGGCTCCGGCACCGTCACCGCCGTCGGCTCGCGCGTCCGCAATGTCAAAGTCCGCGATAAAGTTTACGCCCACGCCTGGATGAACCCCAAGGGCGGCTTCTACGCCCAGTACATCGTCGTCCCCGCCGAAAAGGTCGCCCCCATTCCCCGCAACCTCGACCTCCGCCGGGCCGGCGCAATCCCCGCCACCGGCCTCACCGCCCTCCAGGGCATCGACGACCATCTCCAGGTCCAGCGCGGCGAAAACGTCATCATCCACGGCGCATCCGGCGCCGTCGGCTCACTCGCCCTCGAGTTCGCCAGGCTCCGCGGCGCGCACATCCTCGCCACCGCCACCGCCCCCGATGGCCTCGCCCTCGCCAAACGCCTCGGCGCTCACGCCGTCGCCGACGGAAAAAAACAAAATCTCACCGAGGCCGCCCTTCGCTTCTTCCCCGAGGGCGTTGACGCCATCTTCGCCACCGCCGGCGGCAAACCCCTCGAACAATGCATGAAGGCCCTCAAACCCGGCGGCCGACTCGTCTATCCCAACGGCGTCGAACCCGAACCCAAAAAACACAAGGGAATCAAAGTCGTCACCTACGACGCCATCGCCGGCATCGACGAATTTGCCCGCCTCACCCGCGCCACCGAGGCCGCCCAACTCAAAGTAGTCATCGCCGCCGCCTTCCCCCTCGAAGCCGCCGCCAAAGCCCACCAGCGCGTCGAAGCCGGCCACGTCCTCGGCCGAGTCGTCCTCAAAATCCGCTGACCTAGCCGTAGGTCCGGCTGTGCCCGGACATGTCCGGCACAGCCCAATGGCACTAAGTTTCGCAGTGTCTGAGTTTGCTGGGCAAGCGATACCTTCCGTGGCCCTCGTTCTTGATTCTCGTGTCGTTGGGACGCGGATAGTGGCGTCCCGGCCGCAACGGCACCACGTGGCCGGCCACCCGCGCCAGCAGCCGCGGCACCAGCAACCGCGCTGCACGTTGCGGATCAGCCAGCAGCAGGGCCGGGGCCATGTCCAAAAGTTCGTTGAGAGCGCCCAGGTAGCTCAGACGCAGGGGATCCAATCCCCTGGCCACCGCCGCCTCCACCATCAGCCAGCGCACCAGAAGGTAGAGTAACACGTGTCCAGCCACCTCGTACTCGATGGCCGCCACGCTCCGCCCGCGCAGCCAGCCTTCCATCTTCTGGCGGACCTTCATCTCGCAAAAGCGGGTCTCGATCTCCCAGCGGCGGTGGTAAACTCCTCCCTCCAGCGTGATTTCGCGTGGCCAATCCGACCCAGCGCCGGGGAGTGATGCGGCGATCGAGGCGGTTGGTGACCAGCGCCGTGGCGCGAAAGCCGCTCACCTGATAGCGAATCACCCGCAGCGTCATCGACCGCGGCAGGTCCTTCCACTTGCGGTCGGCAGGACAGTAGCGCACCAGGCGATCGCCTCGCCCCAGCCGGCGCACCGTCTTGAGCTTGGCTTTGGCGAAGAGCCGGATGGCGAAGAAGGCCCGCTGGCGAGCGATCTGGCAAAACAGCCCGTAGCTCCAGAATCCCCTGTCCATCAGCACCAGGTCCCCCTCTGCCAGTCCCTTCAGCAGCGTGGCGGCGCAAGTCCTCTCCGAGCAGCTCAGCGGGCACAGGCGGTACTTCCAGGGCATGCGGGCCAGCGGGAAGCTGATCATCACCAGGCGCGCCTGGGTGGTGCGGCCCTGCTTGCCGTTGGCCGCGGCGCCAAAGTGTTCTCGCAGGGCCCGCCAGTTGTTCAGCCGCAGCGTCGTGCCATCCAGCGCCAGCAGCCGATGGCCGCGCCAGTTCAGCAGCGCAGCATGCCGGGCGCGGAACTTCTCGCCCAGGATCAGGATCAGCGTCATCCAGTACCAGGCGGGGGCCTTGCCGCGGGCCTGTGCAAACGTCTCTTCGCTAAGAGCGGCGGGGTCCTGCGGGCGTGGATCATGCTTGCTGGTGCGCCCACGCCGCGGCGGCGTCGACGGGGCTCGACCCAAGGCGTCGGCATCGCGCAGGAGCTTGAGGGTCATCAACAGCACGTCGGCGAAGTTCCGGCCCGCGTGCAAGACGCTGGCAACCGCCAGCCAGGCCAGATTCGCCAATCCCAGCGGGCCGCGACCCATGGCCACGCCGGCGCATCGGGCCGCTTCGCTGAGCACCTGGGGCGTGAGCAGTTTTGCAAATGCCCGCAGGTCCTGTTGACGGATCTTTTGCCATACGCTACGCCTATGTTCGTCCGTGAACATCGTTGGGTCCTTCCGAATAAGTTGCTGCACCAAAACAACTTGGACGGTAAGGACCCTTTTTTGTCAACCGAAGCTTAGTGCCATTGGGCACAGCCGGACCTACGAGAGGGGCCATTTCTCAAGTGGCCAGTGGGTTTCGCGTTCGATTTGCAAGAGCCGATTGTATTTGGAGAGGCGCTCGGAGCGGGTGATGGAGCCAACTTTGATCGCGTCGGCGGACCAGCCGACGGAGAGATCGGCGAGCCAGTTGTCCTCGGTTTCGCCGGAGCGGGCGGAGATGGTGATTTTCCAGTTGGCGGCACGGGCGAGTTGCAGAGCTTCGGCGGCTTCGGTGAGAGTGCCGATTTGATTGACTTTTAAGAGCAGGGCGTCGGCGGCGACGGATTTGATGGCCTGCTTGATGCGGATGGGGTTGGTGCAGAGGAGGTCGTCGCCGAGGGTGAGGGCGCGGGTGTGGATGGCCTGGCGGAGGCGGGGCCAGTTGGTCCAGTCATCTTCGGAGAGGCCATCCTCGACGCTGACGATGGGGAATTGCCTGGTCCATTTGCGGATGACTTCGATGAGGCCGCCGGAATCGAGGGAGAGGTTGTCGAGTTGATAGCGGCCGCTTTGGTGGAAGTGGGTGGAGGCGAGGTCGATGGCGAGGGAGACATCCTGGCCGGGGCGAAAGCCGGCGCGTTCGATGGATTCGACTGCATCTTCTATCATTGTGGTGGATGAGGGGAAATTGGGGGCGAGGCCGCCTTCGTCGGCGACGAGGGGACGGGATTGATATTTCCGCTGGAGGAGTTGGACAGCGCTTTGGTAGACGGCGTGGCAGATGGCTAGGGAGTCGGCGATGGTGGTGGCGGAGGCGGGGATGATGAGGATGTCCTGGATGGGGATCTGGCCGCCGGCGTGGAGGCCGCCGGAGAAGAGATTGATGGTGAGGCGGGGAAGTTTTTGGGGTTTGTGGTTGATGAGGTTGGCGAAATGGGTGTAGAGGGGGACTTTTTGGGAGACGGCGGAGGCGCGGGCGAAGGAGAGAGAGGTGGCGAGGACGGAGTTTGCGCCGAGGTGGGATTTGTCGGGGGTGTTGTCGAGATGGATGAGCTCGTGGTCGAGGTCTTGCTGGGAGTTGAAGGATTTGTTGAGGAGGGCGGAGGCGATGGGGCCTTCGATGTTGGCGGCGGCTTTGAGGCAGCCGAGGCCGCCGTAGCGGGATTTGTCGCCGTCGCGGAGTTCGCGGGCTTCAGCGCGGCCGGTGGATGCGCCGGAGGGGATGGAGGCGGAGGCAACGGCGTCGTCATCGAGAGTGCAGGTGGCGGAGAGGGTGGGGCGGCCGCGAGAGTCGAGGATTTCGAGGGCGGTAAGGTGGGTGATGGTGGGCATGGTTAATGGTTTTTGGGAGTTGGGATGGTTTATGGTGATGATTGAGTTCTTACGCGCGGGGACGTTTGCGTTTTTCGTTTTAAATGCGCAGATGCATGGGGGGAGTACCCCCCCTGCAACCCCCCGGAAAATCCGGTGAGATAGCGCCACCTCCGGTGGCTGACTGAAGGCAGATTAATCAATTGCGGGAAGGAAAGGGGAGGAGGGGGTACAGGAAACGAAAGGGCTGGCGCGATACGGGGATCGCTTGCCCTCCGGTGCCCGGTTTTACCCGGCACAGCCGCTCGCAGGCGGACAGGTAGCGGGGGTGGCTGCGAGAAGAGAATCGGGGGAATGTTGGCGATTGTTGCGCGCCGTACCGGGGCTTGTGTTTCTCGCGTTGATCAACCACAGGGCTTGCGCGCGAGGCTATCGGCTGCCGCCCCTGCGGGGCTGGGGAGGTTAGCGCTCGTAGTAGTGGGAGCGTTCGGAGTAGTAGTAGCGGGGGGAGCGGTAGGTGTCGCGGTAGTAGTAGGAGCGGCGGGGGTAGACGCAGACGGGGTCGGGGTCGATGTAGACGACGGGGGGGGCGATGTAGACGGGGTCGTTGTAGTAGTAGCGGGAGCGATAGATGGGGGCGCAGTAGGAGTCGCGGTAGTAGGGGCGGCTGTAGCCGAAGTTGAAGCTGGAGTAGCCGCGGTTGTAGCCGAAATTGAAGCTGGAGTAGCCGCGGTTGTAATAGCCGCTGGAGAGGCCGAAGGAGAAGTCGAAACGGCTGCGGGAATAGCCGCGGGCGTCGGCGGCGTCGGGAAGGAGGGTCAGTGCGCCAACGAAGAGAAGGGGGAGCAGGAAGCGTTTCATGGTTTTTCTCCTTGCCGTCCTGGTTGGTTACCTGCGGTCGGACGGCCGCAATGAGGCAATTATATGAGCCAGAGATATAGACACCAAGGGGGGTGGAGAGGTTAGTGGTGAGAAAGAAGATGCAAGTGGGGGAGGGGTGAGGGGTTAGGGACGGCGGCTGAAGCCGCCGCTACATCACCACATCGCCAGATCGCCACATCGCCGCATCGCCGTTGGGCATAACGCGGGAGTTGGAGGTTTAGGAGTTGGCGGGGGTGACGCGGAGGGCGTCCTGGGGGGGTTCCTGGGAGAGGAGGAGTTGGGATTGGCGGAGGATTTTGGAGGCGATGCCTTCGGGGTCGCGGAAGAAGTGGGGGGTCCAGAGGCGCAGGAGTTTCCAGCCTTGAGATTCGTGGATGGCGGTGCGGAAGAGGTCCCATTCGATGGGATCGTCGGCCTGGCGGTAGCGTGCGCCGTCGCAGAGGATGCCGAGGGTGACATCGTCGGGACGGTGGGGGTGATGCAACGCGAGATCGACGCAGAAACCGTCGTTGCCCCAGTGGACGTCGGAGCCGATTTTGTGTTTGAGGGCGAGATGGTTGGCGAGGGATTCGGAGAAGAGGGAGGGGGAGCGGCTCGGGAGAACATTCACCGTGGCCGATTGCGGATTACCGGGAGAGGGTAATTGTTCGGGGGAGGAGAGCGCATCATTTGGGGATTCGTAGGCTTGGGCGAGTTGTTGGGCGTAGGCGAGGTAGGAGAAGAGGAGGTAGCCGCCGCCGGGGGATTGAGAGGGGGGGATGGGGGGGAGGTTTTGGTAGATCTGGGGAGGGATGGAAGTGACGACGTGGACTTCCTGGCGGGCGCGGGTGACGAGGACGTTGAGACGGCGGCCGCCGCCGGCGGAGCCGAGGGGGCCGAAGCGTTTGAAGAAGCGGCCGGTTTTGTCGGGGCCGTAAGTGGTGGAGATGATGATGTGGTCGCGTTCGTCGCCCTGGACGTTTTCGAGATTTTTGACGAAGAGGCCTTCGAAGGAGCCAGCGCCGCGGCGGGTGCGGGCGATGGTGAGGCGGCGGGCGAAATCGGGATCGGTGGAGGCGAGGGCTTCGAGCTTTTCGACGATGAGGTCGCGCTGGTCGAGGTTGAAGGAGGCGATGCCGATGGAGGGGGGATCAGCGCGGCGGAGGAGATCGTGGACGATGCGGGCGACCTGGTCGGCCTCGGGCTCGTTGGTGCGATCGTAGTAGATGCCATTAATCTGATAGAGGCGGATGGGGGCGACGGTGGTGCGGTTGGCGGGATGGCCGGGGATGGGCTGGAGGCGGGAGCCGTAGAAGTGGGCGTTGGAGAACTGGATGAGGTCGGCGTTGCGGGAGCGGTAGTGGACGTCGAGGTAGCACTGTTCGATTTGCAAATTCAGCGCGGCCTGGAGGAGGTCTTCGACTTCGCCCTGATGAGATTCGAAGAGGTCCTGGTCGGATTGGGGATCTTCTTCATCGGTGGTGATGATAGCGGATTCGAAGAAGCGGGAGGGGGGCAATTGCTTGGGGTCGCCGGCGATGACGACGCGGGAGGCGCGAATTAATACGGGGAGGCCTTCTTCGAGACGGCACTGGGAGGCTTCGTCGAAGATGACGATGTCGAAGAGGGGTTTGCGGGGGAAGATCTGGGCGACGGTTTCGGGGGAGGCCATCCAGACGGGGCAGAGGTCGAAGAGGGGGTCGGTGCCGGGGGCGGATTTATTTTCTTCGGATTTGTGGTCGGTTTTTGCGTCGGTTTTTGCGACGTGCATTTCCTGGCCGACCTGGATGACCTGGCGGAGGCGCATGGCTTTTTGGCCGCGGGAGGTGAGGCGGCGGCGGAGGTCTGCGCCGAGGGAATTGAGGCGTGAGCCGGTGGAGGCGAGGAGGCGATCTTTTTGGCGCGAGACCCATTGGTGGAGGATGGCATCGCGGACGAGGGACATTTTCTGGTCTTCGAGGAGACGGTAGCGGTCGAAGGTGCTTTTGAGGCGCTGGTCGTCGATGAGCTGAAGGGCGGGGTCGTGGCGGAGGCGATTGGCGACGGTGTTGGCGAGGGCGGAGCGGCGGAGGATCTGGAGGGCGGAGTCGGGGTCGGCGGATTGTTCGATGAGGGCCTGGAGGGAACTTCGCAGCGAGTCGGGGAGGGATTTGAGTTGCTCGGGGACGCGGAGGACATCTTCGAGGGTGTCGAG
>JBGPEF010000246.1:0-8015 GCA_041482675.1 Tepidisphaeraceae bacterium
CATCCGGATGGGGGAAGGAGAGGATGCGATGAAATATGGGCGTACGGATCGTCAACCGGGCCGGCTCAAAGCAGCTCTTGCCGCCGCGGCAATCGCATTCATTTGCTGCCAAGGCACAATGGCGGCGACTTACACATTTAACGCAGGAAGCGTCAACTTTCCGCCAAACACATACATCCCCTCCTGGGCCTATCCGTTCAACTGGGATGGCTTCTCGGTGCCGCCGTCAAGCAACAGCAGCGACATCGTGTTCAATCCGCCATTTGGGAGCGGCTTGTTTGCCATTCAGGACATAGCCAATCCGCTCAATCTGCACTCGATCACTTTCAATGCTCCCTACACGATCGACGGAGGGGTGCTGCGCTGGGATGCGGCAGGGTCGATTCACAATAACTCCGCGCTGACCCTGATCAATCCGCTGGTGCTGAACAACGAGGTCACCTACGACGGAGCGGGATCCGCGCTTCTCGCCGGCGCTATCAGCGGTAGCGGCTCGATGAGGAAGGATGGATCGGGAAACGTAAATCTGGCCGGGGCCACCAGCAACTTCGGCTCTCTGTTTATCTGGGGGGGGAACGTCGGCGTCAACGGCGGCAGCCTGACTCTCAGCTCACCCGCGGCAAGCCTCTACATAGCCGGACTTAGCACCACGCCCATGACAGTGGCGGGAGGGGCGACGCTTGATACGACCGCCGGCGTGTCAGAAATCTTTGGGAGCAGTAGCAGTAGTGTCTCGACACTGACGATAACGGGGGCCGGGACCACCTGGCGCGCCGGCCAGGTCCGCGACGGGTGGGGGGGCGTGTGGGCCGCGCAAATTACCGTGGAGGCCGGCGCATCGATCGACACCGGCGACCTCTATATCAGTTCCAACGTCGCCTCCAGCAGATTCCTGGTCCAAAGTGCCGGAACGGCGACCGTGGGATATACCTATATCGGTGGCGACTTCTCCAATGGCGGGGGCGCGGCAACCGTGACCGGCCCGGGCTCAGTCTGGACAATCAAGAACGGCCTTGATATCGGCGGCAGCAACTTTCATATCACCGACGGCGCAGCCGGGCAGGTAACCATCAACGATCACGGAACGGTGGTGAGCAAAGGAGATACGAAGCTGTGGGGGATCGGCGCGATCGCCATGAATGGCGGCAATCTCACCACCGGGTCGCTCTCAGGCAACGGCGTTGTTGATATGGGCGCCTCCGGGTCGTCCAATCTAACCATCAATGGCGCGGCCGGCAGTTGGATTTACAACGGCCAACTCGCCGGCGCCGGAAATCTGATCAAAACTGGCGGATCGACCCAGAATTTGAACAACGCGTCCAATTTTAATGGAGCGGTTACGGTGAATGGCGGCACGTTGTGGATGTTCAGCGGAGCCGCCACGTCATATACGGCCAACAACGGTGGAATCCTCAACCTCAACTTTAGCAACTTTGGCAACAACTCGCTGGTTGCCAATCCGGGTGGAACGATTAAATACAGCGGTGGCCTTATCTCGGGCGGCTTCCTGAATGGCGCTGGAACTCATGACATTAGCTCTGTCTCCACGATGGCGTTCACAACCCTGGGCATTGATGTTCAGCTTCAGCCGACCGCCCCGCTTCAGCTCCTCAGTGTCACCAACAGCGGCCTGATCAACAATCCGGCGGGCACAAACTTGACCTGGGGAACTGGGACCAACACGGCCGACGGCCGGCTGATTGTGAACGGCACGGTCGATGTAAACCAACTCACCAACAATGGCCAGATAACGGTTCAGGCCGGCGCTGCGCTGAACAACTCCTTCAGCGCGCTGGTGCTGGGCCCGCAGAGCAGAACGTTCGTCGGCAGCGCTGCGGTTCCAGGCGGAACCATTTCGCTAGGTGGCCAGACGCTGGAAGTTGGCGGCCTGGTGGTCAACAACGGAACCATCAACGGGACAACGAACATCAATTCCGGCGGCCTCGTGCAGGGCGGCGGCAATTTTGGGCCGATCAATGTTCTGGCCGGCGGGAAAATTTCTCCGGGCAATTCGCCGGGGAGAATCACCAGTGGATCTGCCACCTGGGGCTCTGACGGCACCTATGTTTTTGAAATGAACGATGCGGCAGGAATCGCCGGCGTTAACTGGGATCAATGGAACATCAACGGCGATCTCTCGATCACAGCCGGGGGCCTCTCGGATCGGTTTGTGATTGACATCAATTCGCTGGGCGGCAAGGGGGGCAACGCGGCTGGATTTATCAAGGAGGAAAACTATTCCTGGTTCATTGGCTATGCGTTGTCGGGGATCAATAATTTTGACACTCGCAGACTGCTCATCGATTCGTCCAGATTTACCAACCCCACCGCGGGCACTTTTTCACTCAGCCGGGCCGGAAACAATCTTTATCTCAACTACACCTCTAGTATCGCGCCGCCGCAGTGGAATGTGGATGCGGATGGGAGTTGGTCAACGCCGGACAATTGGCTGCCGGTGGGCGCGCCCAATGGTTCGACAGCGCTGGCGAATTTTCTTGGCAAGACCACCGATCCCCATACGGTCACATTAGATGGCGACAAAACCGTCAGCACCATTTTCTTCGATAACATCTACGCCTACACCATCGCGCCAGGCAGCGGCGGCACGCTCACGATCGGCGATGGACTCAGCGGCACCATCAACGTCATCTCCGGTGCCCACACGATCACCGCGCCGCTCGCTTTCTCGGGCAATGTCACCAAGACCGGCCAAGGCGGCCTTACGATTGGCGGCCCCCAAAATCACAACCCCGGAGCCAGCCTCACCGTCAGGCGCGGCCAGTTGGACCTGAATTCGGATGCAGGGACCGCCGCTACGGCTGCTTCGGCAACTGTTGCGCGACTATCGTTGACGATCAACAACTCCGGCAATGCGAATCTGGGTGCTGATCAGGATCTGCGCGAGCTCTCAGTGAACACTGCCGATCCCGGCGAACAATCGCTTGACCTGCATCTCCATGCCGTCCGCGTCTACTCCAGTGATCTGGCACTGACGAAATCGGTGCTCTATGGTGCTTTGAAGAGCGCTCACGCGTCCGGGGCGGATTTTCACGATGGCATCTATGACACCGGCCCATCCGCTAACCCCACTTACCTTCCCATCGGGCTTGCCCGCCTCAGCGATGCTCATGGGCAGGAGATGATCCTGATACGGGCCACGGTGATCGGCGATTTGAACCTCGACGGAATGGTCACCATCTCCGATTTCATCGATCTCGCTTCAAATTTTGGCCAGGCAGCGACCTGGCAGGAGGGGGATGTGAATTATGACGGCCAAGTCACCATCTCCGACTTTATCGATCTGGCGAGCAACTTCGGCACGACCTTCACCGGAGATTCTCTCCCTGTCAGTCCCCAGGACCGGGCCACGCTTGACAATTTCGCGGATTCTATCGGCGCAAAAGCGATCCCCGAACCCGGAGTTTACCTCTCCGTTCTCCTCGTCGCGCCCCTCATCGTCGCCCGCTGCGGGGGAAACTCCGCCCGCCGGCGACGCGGGAATCACATCAGTGCATGAATAAAAATGCCAGCATCCCCGCAACCATCGTCGCCAGAATTACCCCCACCACAATCGCTTTCCACTTGCTGCGTGCCTCCTCCTCGTGCGTCACGTACTGCTTGCAGTGATGGCACCAGTCCGCATCCTCGTTGATCATCCGCCGGCAACTCGGGCACGGAAGCAGACTCGGCTCGTCATGGTCATCCATGTCTGCCTCATCCGGCAGATCCCGGTCATCTTCCTGTTCCAGATCTTGCTGCGTCATGCCACTAAAATACGTTTCAAACGGCCCAAAGCAAAATGTCATCCCAGATTTCCCCTCTTCATGCCCGCCCACCGTCCCATTATTATGCCCAAGGCGACCGCCCGCCTATTATTGGACTGGCCGCCCGCCACTTTTTATGCGTGTTGTCTCACAAGTCGATGGAGAGATGTGCCCGCACAAACCCCACCAGCCCCCACCGATTCCCATGAAGCAGGCCCGATGACCTCCTTCGTCGAATCCTGTGTCGAAACGGCCATCGGCCGCGCTGTCTCCGTCGAGCGCCACTCCCGCCATCGCCCCCGAGCCCGCAAGCTGCTCAATGTCCTGAAGGACCGCAAAAACATCCTCATCACCACCCACCAGCAGCCCGACCCCGACGCCCTCGCCTCCAGCCTCGCTCTCCGCGTTCTCCTCCGCGCCAAGCTGAAGGATGCCAAAATCAGCCTCTCCGTCAAAGGCACCATCGGCGGCGGCTACAACCGCGCCTTCGCCCGGCAGCTCAGCGGCCTCGAGCTCGTCCCCTGGGATGATGCAGCACTCGACCAATACGACGCCATCATCGTCCTCGACGTTCAGCCCCTGATGCGCTCCAGCCCGCTCCCACACAACGTCCAGGCCACCGCCGTCATCGACCATCACCGCTCCGGCAGCCATCTCCCGCGCTGCCCCTTCTGCGATGTCCGCCCCGACGTCGGCGCAACCAGCTCCATCGTCTTCAGCTACTTCATGGAGCTGGAAGTTGACATCACCCCCGAGTTGGCCGCCACACTGCTCTTCGCCATCGAGACCGACCTCGCCGGCGCGGCCGGCCAGCCCGGCGACCTCGACAACATGGCCCTCTCCAGCCTCACCCTCATGGCCGACACGCACATGCTCTATAAGATGCGCTACGTCGACCTCCCCCAGAGCAGCTACATCGCCCACGCCCATGGCCTGGCCAACGCCGTCTACTTCGACAACGTCATGATCTCGCATCTTGACCGAATGGAATCCCCCGAAGCCCCCGCCGTCATCGCCGACTTCCTCCTGCGCTTCCAGCCCGTCCAATGGGTCCTGGTCACGGCCGTCAACGGCTCCTCCCTCGCTATGAGTCTCCGCACCAGCGCCAACAAAGGCTCCGCCTCCGACGTCATGCGCAGGCTCCTCCGCAAGATCGGCGACGGCGGCGGCCACAAAACCAAGGCCGGCGGCACCATCACCATGGAATCCGGCTCCCCCGCCGAAGTCGACAAGCTCCGCAACATCCTCAAGCGCCGACTCCTCCGCTCCCTCCGCATCAAAATGTCCCGCGGCCAAAAACTAGTCCCCGAAATGCCCCGCGGAATGTGACTGGTAGACCACCCCATCGCACCGCCCTCCGCCCCCTTCCTACTCTTAATCCTGCTCTTAGTAACTATCTCAAAAGCCCGTTTTCAGGGTCGCGAACAGCCCGTTTTGGGCCTTTTGAGATAGCCTCTTAGTCCTCTTCCTAATCTTACTCCTTCTCTTTCTCTTACTCTTCTCCGCGATTCATCTCCGCCGCCGCCGCAACGCCACCATGGATATCACCACTCCCCACAAAATCATCCCCGGCTCCGGCACCAGCAGCAGAGATACATCCCTCATCACCCACGCCCCTCTTCCCTGCAATCCCACCAACAGCGTGTCCGCGCTCGAGTCATAATCCAAATCCCGCACCTTCGCATTCGGCAGCGTCGCCCCACCCACCTCCGACCACCCGCCAAATCCACTCCCCAAATCCCGGCTGATGAACACCCCATTCCGCCCGCCCGCGAAAATCGCCCGCAGCGTCCCCGACTCGACAAACTCAATCGCCTCCAGCTCATCACCAATCACCGCCGCCAGCCCGGGAATCTGGCTCCAGCTTCCCCCGCCGTCCGGCGTCATGAACACCCGCTCCGAACTGTCCGCCACAAACGCCGTATCCCAGTCCGTGGCATCCAGCACGATGTCCTTGATCGTTTGCGAGCTTCCCGCCGCCGCGTTGTAAGCCGCATTTACTCCCGGCAGGTTATTAAATCCACCGCCCGCCGCCCGAATCCGCAACTCCGATCCCGCCCCGCTATACAGCACATCCGAAAACCCCGTCGCGCCCTTAAACCCACCATACGCCAGCGCACCCACCACCCCGTTAAACACCACCGACGGCTTTCGCTCATCCGCCTCATCCGTCATCCCATCCCCATCGTTGTCGATGCTATCCGCAGTAGCCACCACCAGTCCCCCCAGCACCGTCAAATTGCTCGCATGATCCGAAGTCTCATAGAGCGACCGTGTCCCAAACACCAGCCTCCCTGCATCCACCTTGTTCACCACATACTTCGTGTAAAACTGGATATTGCTGTCAAACTGCTGATTCGGCGTATTGTTCAGCCGCTTCCCGCCGCTTCCCGCGATGTCGCGCGCTGGAAATGTGCTCGCCCCAATCTGCGTCCCGGCCAGATTAAACTCCCGCCTTTGAAAGCCCCCCAAAAACTGCGCGCTGCTGTACCGGAACGAATTCCCCGCCCCCGCCCGATCGAATACGGCCACGACTCCACCATCTCCCTGGTTCACCGTATCCCATGTCATCGATCCCGCCACCGACTGCTGCACTGTCCCCGTATCCTGCGTCCCGCCGATGATGACGCCCCCATGATTGTCAAACGCCACCGAATGAAACTCCGTCACCCGCAGCGATGAATCCCCCATCGAAGTCCAGTTGCCGCTGTTGGTCATCGGCGATGTCCGCCGATACACGCCCCCATCATCCACCTCGACGATATTCCCATTCGCGTCCACCGCCATCGCCCGCGAATCCGCGTGCGGCGCGCTGTTCGACGCCGTCCCGCTGTGCGTCAGGCTCGTCCACGAATTCGCCGCCGTGCTGCGGAACAATCGCCCCGTGAAATTATTCGCCCCCAGCGAATTCGGATTCGACCCGGCATAATCGGTCCCCAGCGGCTGCCGGTCCCCGCCCAGATACACCACATTCGCATCCGTCGGGTGCGCGGCGATCGAAAAGTGAATCGCCCCCTGCCCACCGGGATGAATCCCGATCACCATCGGTCCCGGCCCCTCCGAGGTCGTCGGCGCCCCAAAACTCGTCCAGCTCCCGCCCTGATCCGTCGTCCTGAAAACCCCCGCCAGCCTGCCGCTATCCACCACCCCCGCAAACAATGTCCCCGTCGTGCTCACCGACAGATCGATCAAATTGGTGCTCGAATCCAGAATCGCATCCAGCCCCGGATCGCTGATCCGCGTCCAGCTCACTCCCTTGTCATCCGTGCGATAAACCCCGCGCGCCCCCGCCACAAAACTGAACGGCGCTGCAACATAATACCGATTCGCATTCGTCGGATCCGCCACCACCGCGCTCGCCGTCACATTCGGCAGCCCCGCCGCCACTCCAGATGTGTGCAAAAAACTCAAGCCGCCATCAATGCTCCGCCAAACCCCCTGATCGGTGATCGAATTCGCCGTACTCGTATTTACGGCCACGAGAATCGTCTGCCCATTGGCCGCCACGCTCGCAATATTCGAACCCGGCCCCGTAAACGCCCCATTCCCCGTCACCGGCGCAAAGCTCAACCCCGCATTCGTGGAAACATAAAGCCCATCCCGGTCCCCGCCCGTCCCGCTCAGCGAGCTGAATCGTCCAATCCCCGCATAAACCGTATTGGAATTCCCCCAATCAAACGTCAGCGCCCCAATCGACAGCGAGCTGATGAAATCGCTCGTCGGCGTCCAAGTTGGATTCGCGCTGGTGGCGTTGGTCGTCCGCCAAACACCCCCATTGACTCCGCCGAGCAATAAAATATTGGGATCCGTCGGGTGAACCGCCACCACGTTCACCGCCCCATACACCGGATTGCTCTGCCCGGACATCCCCTCCACCTGTCCATTGCGGCTGATCGCCGGCCCCATCTCCAACCACGTCTGCCCCAACGCCGGGCAGGTGCAGACTGCTACCCCAAATATATACGCGCAAAAGCCCAGACGCATGCCCTTCCTCCATACCGCCCGGCACTAGCAATTCGGCGAGAAATCCCCAGTCAGCCAGACCCATCCAACTCTAATGAACCGCATATCCAAAGTCCACAGATTCTTGAGCCGTTCCTGCTTGGCAGTTTGGGCAATTTGCAATCGTTTCGCCTGTTGTAAAGAAGTAGAACTGTCACCCTCTTAGCTCAGATAGAACTGTCACCCTGCTTTCCTCTTCTTCTCCGCGTGTAAGTCTCGCGTAGGCGCAGCCGGAGCGAGACTTACACG